>JAPPGC010000029.1 GCA_028875125.1 Bacteroidota bacterium
TGAGATCAGGTCAAAAAGTCAGACACGACGGAAGGGAAATGTCGAAGTCGCGTTTAGCAATACTGACTACCGATGACGGAGTCCCCCACATCACCATTGTCGCCACATCCCGCTCCGGTCTGAGCACGAATTATGCAGCCAGGCCAGCTATCTGGAACTACTTGTCCAGAGAATACGACTACCTTACAACTCAAGCACTCCGGTGCAACCAAAGGACGCACATATGGCTGAACCGCTATCTGGCACTCTCGTACGCGGCACCAATCACATCCAGAAGCTTATCGCCCTCCAACTCTTCATCAATCGCCAAGATAATACCATCCTCGTCTACTAGAATAGGCTTAGGGAATCTCGTGACCTCAAACAGGTCCGTTATTGTACTGTAGTCTTCCCACGTCATACGGGTGTGAAGCCAAGGCATAGGGTAGTTGTCTTCTCTAAACTGCTCGATTTCCTCGCGCGTATCAAGAAATGCAATGCTCAAGATTTCAAACCCGGATTCATTGTACCTAGCGTACGCCTCTTCCAAGTAAGGCATTTCTTCGGTGCAAGGTGCACACCATGTTCCCCAAAAATCAAGCAAATACATTTGGCCTTCAAAATCGACATTCGTGATGGTTACGGTAGGATCATCAAACGAGACAAATGAAAATTCAGGCACGGGATTTCCTGCCAGCACGGGCGTTCTGCTCATGCCAATCTGGGCGAGTGACAAAGTCGGTGATGCTACCGAGAGAACTAGGGCAAGACAAAAAATTGATTTTTGCATCGGCGTGTCGCACAGGCTTTCCGTCCTAGCGTACTGAGACTCAAATGTAATTGTTCGAGCGGGAAGGCTCCCTCGGCAGCACCGGACAACGTAGAATTAGGGGTAACTGCCTCATTACTCCTCTAACTTAGCAATGCTGACTATCGATGCCGGTGTACCCCACATCACAATTGTCGCCACATTCCGCTCCGGTCTGAGCACGAATTTCACTGCCAGACCAGCTACCTGGAATTCCTCGTCCAAGGAACCAAGTGGATAATACTTTTCACCATTATTCGCTTGAATACCGAAAAAGCCACCCTCAAAATCGTTCCATACGATTGTGCCTTCTCCCTGAATTGTATCGCTCATTATCGTGTGCTGATCAGTTACTTCTGTGTTGGCCGGAACAGTTACGGTCTGACAGGACATCCCCAATGTCATGAGAAGAACTGGTATGATATAGCGCGTACACATCACAGTTGCTCCTGTATTACAGATCTTGACGCTTCACCGGAACCCTCGAGGACCTGTTGAATCCAACCACCTCCTAGTACATCATCACCCTCGTAGATCACCACAGATTGACCGGGCGTTATTGCCCGTCTCGGCTGCATAAAGGATACGTGAATCTCGTCATCTGCTGTCTGGTGCACGATGCAGGGGGCGCCAGGATCTTTATAGCGAATCTTGCCAAGTTCGAGCCGTTCTTCAGGAAGCGCAGGATACTTAATCAGATTAATCTTGTTTGCCACCAGGGTTTGTTTTAGCAGTTCTTCACGCGGTCCTACCGTGATCGTATTGGATTCTGGATCAATCGCAGATACATACGCAGGATAGCCCAGCGCCAATTTCAGTCCACGCCGCTGCCCAATTGTGTAGAATGGATATCCCGCATGACGACCTACTTCAGTACCGTCCGACAGAACAATGGGCCCATCACTGACTTGCTGGTCCAGGTCGGGCACACGATCGCGCAAAAACCGCCTGTAGTCGTTATCTGGAATAAAGCAGATTTCGTAGGAATCAGGTTTATCAACAACTGCCGTGAGTCCGTAATCAGCAGCAAGATTCCGGATCGCCGGTTTCTCGTAATGCCCCAGCGGAAAAAGCGATCTGGCTAGTTGCTCCTGTGGGAGTCCCCAAAGCGCATAGCTTTGATCTTTATTGAGATCCAGCCCCCTTGACAAAATAAACCGTCCATTTTCCTCACGTACACGAGCATAGTGACCCGTCGCTATTTGGGTGCACCCCAGATCATCCGCCCTGCGAAGCAATGCGTCCCACTTGATATGTGTATTGCAGAGAACACATGGATTGGGCGTTCGGCCTGCCATGTATTCCTCCGTGAATCGTTCAATCACCCAATCCCCAAATTCCTCCCTAATATCAACTATAAAATGTGTGAACCCATACTTCAGGGCAATTTGCCGGGCATCATTCATGGATTCAAGCGTGCAGCAGCCCACCTCTTTACCACTTTGCCGAGGCGCAACCCCGCTGTAGTCCCATGTTTTCATTGTGAGACCAATCACCTCATAACCCTGCTTATGAAGGAGCACCGCGGCGACTGACGAATCCACACCACCGCTCATAGCAACTAGAACGCGTGGTTTCATTTCAAATCACATGCTTGGAATAACCTCCATCAATGGGTAGTGCTATGCCCGTGATGAATCCTGCTTTTTCACTAGCCAGAAATATTGCTGCCGCAGCAAACTCCCACGGCTCACCCAAACGATTCAGTGATGCCTGAGAAGCCCAGCCCGCTTCAACTTCCTCCTTAGTCTTACCCTCCCGGACCATTAGATCATCAACCAGGTGCTGCAGCCGCTCCGTTCGTGTAAAGCCAGGCAAAAGTGTGTTTACTGTAATCCCGTCTTTCCCAACCTCTTCAGATAATGTTTTGGCAAATCCCTGAACCCCCGCCCTGGAAGTATTTGAGAGGTAAAGGGATCCTATGGGCTGTTTAGCCGCAATAGATGTCAGCATCAGAATTCGTGCATGCCGGTCCTCCCGTGCGGCCCTTCGCAAGTGCGGCAGGGCATACCTACAAAGATTAATTGTGCTTACCAGGTTTAACTCCAAACCTGCCTTCCAATCCTCCGCACTAAAATCGTCTATAAAGCCTGTCTTAGGTCCACCGGCATTAGCCAACAGAATGTTTAATCCCCCAAACCGGTCGACAGATCGGTCGATAGCCATGCGGATTTCAGATTCGCGAGTTACGTCACATACCGTTGGGAAAACTCTAGCAGGATCAGCCCAGTCATGCTGTAAAATCGCTTCAGCAGCCCTCTGAATCCGAGCCTCATTGCGAGAACAAAAGGTCACATTACAATCCTCACGCACCAAAGCCGTAGCCACAGCAAGTCCCAGGCCACTACTTGCCCCAGCTATAAATGCTGATTTTCCTTTGAGTCCGAGATCCATTTTACTTAGACTTAAGCAGACACATGTAACGCCCTACAGGGGCGAATGGCCCATTCCTAACACTGCAAGGCCCTACCGGGGGCATAATCTTCGCTGGTTGGTTATATTTCCGGTTCTTATTGGGGCACCTTGGGTTGAACACGGAACCTTCCCGACAGAAGGTTGATAGCGTTTTTTCTGGAACGTCTGGATCAGGTAAGACTCGCTCGAGAACCACAGTGCCGCAAAGTTGTGCTTATGTCAGGATTTCCTAGATAATCTCCTATAAATGCCAACACTCAATGCCACGCGGACCGAGGAGACTGTATTGATTCATAGAGCCAATCGCTCGGTGCGTGTCACGGCATTCAGGCCGGAAAACGAACACTCGAAATGATCTTCAATCCGACCAACTACATTCGGGAGTCCAGTGGCAATCTGACCTCTCGGATTTTCGTTTATAGCCAAGTGCTTACCCGGATCGAAGCCGGTGCTCGGTGATTTTCCCGAAATTTGAATAGAAACCGCGGGGAGTTGACTCCTGCCCTCTTGTAAAGACCGTGAAACGTGTTCTTTTAATCAGTTACTACTTTCCTCCGTCTGGAGGACCTGGAGTACAGCGAATCCTGAAATTTGTACGTTACCTGCCCCAATGCGGATGGCTGCCGACAGTCCTGACGGTCGATCCAAACTATGCTGCCTTTCCGTCAATTGACGACTCGCTGCTTGAGGAGATTTCTTCCGATGTGGAAGTGATCCGCACGCGGGCATGGGATCCATTCAGTGTGTATGGACGCATTCAAGGAAAAAGGAAAGACGAAGTGATCAAGGTCGGATACATTGAGGGAAAGCAGGGATTGAAAAATGTTGCTCGATGGCTGAGAGGAAACGTTTTCCTTCCAGATGCCCGAGTGGGATGGGTTCCTTTTGGGTCTCGAGCCGCCCGAAAGCTGGTGCAAAAACAGAAGTTTGACGCAGTCATGAGCACAGGACCTCCCCATTCAAGTCATCTCATCGGTATGGCAGTACAAAAGGCCTCCGGCCTTCCTTGGATTGTGGATATGCGAGATCCCTGGGTTGAAATCTATTACCGCGACCAAATGTACGAGGGAGCGATAGCAAAAAGAATCCAGACGCATTTGGAACGAAAAGTTTTGAGCACTGCCAATGCAGTCATTTCTGTAAGCAGACATTTAGGCATGGGGTTCAAGCGTCGCGTCCATATGCGGCATTACGAAACGATTCCCAATGGTTACGACCCCGCTGATATACCGCTGGGTACTTCCCCAGCCAGAGAGCGTGATACCTTCGTGATTGGATATGTTGGAACCTATAGTTTACTTACACACTCCAAGGGACTCGTTGCTGCGCTCCAGCAATTGCAGCTCAACGTTTCGGTTGAAGTTCACCTTGTGGGGAAAATCGATTCCGAGGCATTAGAAGCATATCGTGCGAAAGGCATCCCCGTCAAAGGGGTTCCCTACCTTTCGCATGGTAAGGCAATTGCCTATATGCAGTCTGTAGATGTTCTTATGCTAGCGCTGCCGCGCGCGTATGGTGACAGTGCCGCAGGAATTGTTTCCGGCAAGGCCTTTGAGTACATATCGGCCCGTCGACCAATTCTAGCTTTAGGACCTACCAAGGGAGATCTTGCTGATCTTTTGAATCAGACGCAATCTGGAAACATCTTTGACCACGGCGACCGGGAAGGCATCCTTGGATTCTTGAATGACCATCTGGAATTTCGAGGGAAGTCCTGGAAAATCAACGACGAGGCATTAGCCGAGTATGAACGTCCCCGGCTTGCGTCTAAATTGGCAAGCCTGCTAAACCGTTTGACAGTCCTTCCAAATCAGATTCATTAAACAACACATGCATGTCTGTACGCTGGTCGGGGCTCGGCCGCAATTCGTGAAGGCAGCAGCCGTGAGTCCTGCATTAAAGGAAGCCGGTATCAAGGAAACGTTGATTCATTCGGGGCAGCACTATGATACGCTGCTGAGTCAGGTCTTTTTTGAGGAACTCGGTGTTCCCGCGCCAGTCTCGAATCTTGAGGCTGGATCGGGATCTCACGCAAAACAGACCGGAGATATCATGGTCCGGTTGGAACGGTTCATTGAAGAGACCGGACCGTATGATGCGGTCATTGTATATGGGGATACGAACACCACGCTTGCAGGGGCTTTGGTTGCGGCGAAGGGTAACATCCCACTTGCACATGTTGAAGCTGGGATTCGTAGCTTCAATTGGTTGATGCCAGAAGAGATCAATCGGATTTTGACCGATCGGGTATCAAAGTGGCTGTTCGCTCCAACCGAAATAGCGGTTGAGAATTTAAACCGAGAGGGCCTTTCAGCACAGACTATTCTCGTGGGGGATGTTATGTTGGATGCCACGCACATGTTTGCTGAACGCGCGAGAGAGAGATGGCCACTGGAATCCATGACCCATCATCCCCCCAAGGGATACTTCCTGGCAACCGTACACCGTCCATCCAATACAGATATCCGAGATAATCTTCAAAATATTTTCAATGCCTTCGGGAAGCTACCTCTGCCCATTATCTTACCGCTTCATCCACGGACCAGAGCTGCACTCAAGGACATTGCGGTGCCAGACAATGTGGAGATTCGAGATCCCGTCAGTTATCTGGCGATGCTGACACTCACCTCAAATGCACATCGCGTACTTACTGACAGTGGTGGACTCCAGAAAGAGGCCTACTGGTTTGGTGTGAGTTGTGTAATACTGCGTGAGGAGACCGAATACCCGGAAACTTTCGAAAACAACTGGAGCGTGTGTGCAGGCGCAGACCACGCGTCAATCGTAAATGCAGCAATGGGAAAACCAACCGGACCGCAATGCCGCCTCGGTGAAGGCCCCGAGGGCCGTGCCAACATGATGATTGCCCGGTCTCTACTCAGAAATGCTTGATCCCCATAAACCTGTCCCATTCCGCATCCGCTCTCCTAGTTTGAGCGAATCTCTAGATTCCTATCAGATTCTGGTGGTTTATTGGACCGGTATTCCTTAAGGTGTCTGTGCAAAATGAAATGCACGGACCAGCAAATGCAGGAAAAGCCCGGCACCTCAAAATCTTTCCACGGGAAACGATCACGTCCGGACTACCACATGTATCTTGTGGTTCCGCTGCAATTTTGCACGGCCATTCAGCTCAGGTATCTCAACTAGAAACGTAAATCCAACGATCTCCGCTCCGCTTCTTTCCACGAGCGTTTCTGTCGCAGCAGCCGTACCTCCTGTGGCAAGTAGATCATCATGAATCAAGACACGATCGCTCGGTAATACCGAGTCCAGGTGTATTTCAATTCTATCTGAACCGTACTCGAGATTGTAAGCTACTGAACGTGTCTCGCGCGGGAGTTTGCCCTCCTTGCGCACGGGTACAAAGCCGGCCCCCAATTCAAGCGCAACCATTGGTCCGAGAACAAACCCCCTGGACTCAATAGCGACAACCTTGGTGATATTCTGATCCTCAAACGGTTTCTTTAAATGCTGCACGGCTGACTTGAGGAGTGCCAGATCGGACAGGATTGGTGTGATATCCTTAAAATTGATCCCGGGCTTGGGAAAGTCCGGGATCGTTCGGATCACTTTCCTGATCGCATCAACAGATTCCATTGGTTTTATTCCGGTATACCTGTTACCCACCGGAATATAGGAATTATCGGCGACCCGATGATCTTTGTCTGAGTAGTTGGTCTATAAGCTCTTTAATGTGCTCCTCCTTATTCTCCTGACGCTCCTCCATCATTCTGGCGCGCAAGGACTGTTGATGTTCAAATAGCTCCTCCGCCTTCGCTTTCAGCGCATCCATCTTTTCCACGTGTGTTTCTTCATCCGCCCGACGCACTTCATGCGCTAATCGGCGCAACTCGACCATCATCTCCCTTAATGCTTCCGCATGTTCGCTAGGAATTTCAGAGTCCGAATGATGTCGTCCCCTCCGGTCGAAATCCCACGCCCGACCATGCCGCTGGTGTCGACCAGCTCTATCACGAACACGCTTACGGCCACGCTCCATTCTACCATGATTCCTTGAATGGCCGCGCCTATAGTGTCCATCAGTTCTGCCGCGAGCACGCTGACGTCCTCTCTCCATTCTCTCTGGGATTCGTGCTCGCATAACACGATCCCCGCGAATAATTACCACAACTGAATCTCCCTCAGTATTCACAACTACATCCCGCTCCACAAAACCTGGCCCGCGCCGGGATAAAGAATACCTTATCCTCCTGCCATCGGGACGGATCACAAATGTCGAATCTTCTTCAGAAACCACAGCGTATCCGCGTGCACCCCAGAATGGACTGTCTATACGGATTCTGGGAAATCGCACTTCTTCCAAGGATACAATCGTCGTGTCTCCCTCGACATTTACAACCACCACCGTCGAATCTTCTCCCCTGGTGAACGAATAGCCTCGTGCCTTTAAAACCCTTTCCGTGCGTTCCCTGCGAGAATCTATCTCCAGGGAAAAGTTGATTTCAGTTCTTCCCTCCATCTCCACGGTTTGGCTGGCAAAGCCGATAAACGCAACCGTGAGTGACCCATTGGGATCGTCCACTTCAAGGGAAAATGATCCGTCTCTGTCGGTGGCGGTGCCATTACGCGCACCAGTTTCGATAACCGAAGCCCCGGCAAGAGGTTGATTGTCAGGTGCGGAAACGACTGTGCCGCTAACGGTGTGGTCCTGTGCCTGCGAAGGCAACGCTATCAGCATCATGACAATGCCGATTGTGAATGCAAAAAGCTGTTTCATCTTTATGGTTTGATCTGTGCTTTGTCACACGTTATGGATTTGCGCATAACTCCTATTACCACCCTAATCCCAACAGCTCATCTAAGCGCATGTCGATTAGACGTTCCATATTCCGATTCCTTTCCTCTACCTGTAACTGCATTTTTTCCAGATCAAGCCTCATACGCCTTATTTCTCGCGTACGATTATCCTGCTTCAGATGAAAAATGGTTGTAAGCTTCTCCCTTAGCTCTGCAATGGCTACGTCGCGCTCCCTTCCTGGAGACATATTATTTATCTCAGCGGCCATTTGCCGAGCTTCAAACTCTTCCCGCCATTCATATTGTAATAACTCAGACAGCTCATCACTGGCACCTTGTATGTACGACATATAGTTGGATAATTCAAACGGACTGATCATTTCCGGTCCTGCGACAGATACAACACGATTGGCAACCGCCTCGGCCTGGCCTTGAGATAGCTGGGCTCGTTCTCTGAATAAACTTGAAGCTGCTCGGAATAGCTGCAACACCGAGTCCTTGGATGACGCGTCTTCATTGTCCCCCACGAGTATGAACATGCGCTCCAAATTACCGAAGTCTGGTCTGTGTGGTCTGTCTGGTCTGTCTGGCCTGAGACTCCCTATCCTGATCGTACCTTGATCGACAACGATCGCGAAGCTTACGATATCAGTTTTATCAGACTCTACAATTTTGTCCTCCGAAACCTCGTACTGTACCCCATTGATCGTGACCATCAAAGGAGAAGGACCTCCCCAATGCAGAGAGAATTCCTTATCTGCCAACATATCAGCCAGGCCTTCGGGCAGATTACTGGGGTCAATAGTTTTCCCATTCACTCTCAACCCATTTTCATCACCTTCAAATTCAATTTGGGCTGAAACATCAGCAGTCACAAGAAAAGCGGCAAGCAATGCAATTGCCGAGCATATGGATGTTATCCGTTTCATTGGTCTGTACACGCGATTTGGTTACTGAGGAAGTGTGCTAGCAGATTCTACTCCAGATGGACTACTGTTTAGATTCCCGGCAAGTGAATCTAGTCTCATGACCGCGGACTCATCCCATAAGTCTGGTCTGGTCCGCTGGCGAACAACATTAAGTGTTTGCTGCATTTCGATACGTTCCTGTGTGTCATCCCACTTCACCAATTCCACCGGGTCCAGGACCTCGTCCGAAATTACAGGCGACTCCTGCGTCTGCCGCTCAGGAAGTAGGAAGACAACCAGCAGGCAGGCCGCCACTGCCCCCACACCGCCAAGCACTGCAAATTGTTTTGAGCGACTGGTGGGGAGTTTCCAGATAGGGGTCAGTTTGGGGCGGGCCGACGCAATTATCTTGTCTACTGCACTTTCGGGAGCAGTAACCGGTCTTCGCAAGGCCCGATTTTCTAATTTTCGCTTGACATCCCGCAACGCCTGATATTCCGCACGCCACGCGGGGTCTTTGAGAAGCTCTTTCAGTTCCTCTGCATCCTCTCTCTCACCGTAAAGATGCTGTATAAGAAGTAACTTTTTATCCATATTATTACTAGCACTAGACATGTGTTACCGCAGTTAACTGCACATTCTGCGAACGAGCAGCCCCAGGGGCATAAGAACTTGATTGCTGGTCAATCATTTTTCGGAGGTTGATAAGTGCGTATCGCATCCGCCCCAGCGCTGTATTAATAGATACATCGGTGATTTCGGCGATTTCCCTGAACGTCAATTCCGCATCCTGCCTCAATAAAACCACTTCCCTCTGGGCTGGCGGCAAATTGTTGATACAAGCCGATAGCCACTGACTACTTTCTCTGAGATGAAGTGCTTCGTCAGCAGACTCTGCATCATCAGGAAGACGATCCCAGAACCCGTCGTCTCCGTCGGAAACATCCTTCCACTTTTTTCGGCTTCGCTTGTGGTCATAGACGACATTGCGTGCGATCATCAGTACCCACCCAAGAAATCGACCCTGGGGCTTGTAGCTCCCTCGGCGCCGCTGCATCACATCAATCACCCGCAGAAATGTGTCCTGAAACAAATCGCTCGCCAATTCCGCATCATGGACCATGCCCAGAATAAAACTGTAGACACGATCCTTGTGACGATCAACCAGTTGCCGAAAAGCCAACTGATCACCCCGTTCCGCATAAGCGGTCAACAGTTCATCATCAGAAAGTGATGTATCCATATCCGAGTGAGCGGTCCGCCCTAGATAACGTACACCGCCTCGTGGTTATTGCACACAATTAAGCCAGAAGCAGCTCAAGTACCTCGCTGACGGTTTGTACCCCGATAATCTCAATATTGCTTGGAAGCACAAATCCCTGTAGACTCTTTGAAGGCACGATCACCCGCTCAAATCCGAGCTTGGCACACTCTTTCAGGCGTGTTTCAAGTCGACTGACACCACGAATCTCTCCGCCTAATCCAACCTCTCCGATGAGAACCCCGTACTTGTCCGCCGGTACGTCATAGAGCGAGGAAGCAATAGCGGCCGCAATGCCTAAATCCGCAGCAGGCTCCTCTATTCGCACTCCACCTGCAATGTTCAGGAAAACATCGTGTCCGCCCATGGCCAGGCCTTCCCGCTTTTCCAGCACCGCCAAGAGCAGTTGCAACCGCTTTGGATCAAAGCCTGCTGATGTCCGCTGGGGCACACCATAGGATGTTTTCGACACCAAGGCCTGAACCTCTACCAACAATGGGCGGCTCCCCTCAACTGCACAGACCACGCAGGACCCGGCAATGCCACTCTGCCGTTCAGACAGGAATATCTCACTTGGGTTCAAGACCTGCTTTAGCCCTGCGCCGGTCATCTCGAAAACACCGATCTCGTTAGTGGATCCAAACCGATTCTTTACCGCCCGCAATATGCGGTAGCCGTGGTTGCGATCACCCTCGAAATACAATACGGTATCCACTAGGTGTTCCAGAACCCGCGGACCTGCTATCGACCCGGACCGGGTTACATGTCCAACCAGAAAAGTGGCCGCATTCATTCTCTTCGTGAGTTGCATTAGTGCTGCTGCATTCTCTCGAATCTGCGATACACTCCCCGGTGCACTGGACACATCGGGATCATAAAGAGTCTGAATAGAATCAATCACAACCACATCCGGCAATGAGTCCTCAATTGCATCCAGTATTGCGGGTGCATTGGTTTCAGCCAAAAGAAGTACGTTATCCGTGGCAGCACCGAGGCGCTCGGCCCGAAGTTTTACCTGTCGCGCCGATTCCTCACCGGACACATACAGAATTGTTAGCGGGTCCAGATAACGCCCCAGTTCGGTCATGAGCGTAGATTTCCCGATACCTGGATCCCCCGCCACCAGAACGATTGATCCACGCATAATTCCCCCTCCCATAAGACGATCCAGCTCCTGCTCACCGGTCACGATGCGCGGCATCTCGCCGATCTCAACCTCACTGATGGGCTTTGGAACCGCCACAGGGATGGACGCATGGCTTCGTCCAGTTCCCTTTTCTTCTATCATTGTGTCCCAAAAGTCGCATCCCGGACATCTGCCCAACCACTTGGGTGATGAATAACCACACTCCTGACAGCGATACCGTGTTTTCGTCTTTGCCATGGAAATTTTCCGATAATCATGCAATATAGTTCCCCGGACTGAGTCGGCTAGAAACAACAACCGTAATAATTGATTAACCGCCCCATCATCCCGACAATAGTGATGCCCCAGGTTGTTTTACGTGTTGCAAAGCCATTTATGAATATTGGCCGCTTCACAATCCTGATGTCGTCGGCATTCATGTCTTTGCGTGAGCTGAAAACTTATCGGCAAAACACGCAAATACAGATGGTACGTATTGGCATTGAATCAATCCCCATCGTTGCTTTGGCGGCTGCATTTTCTGGGGCAGTGACAACAGTTCAAACGGCCTATCAGTTGGTCTCCCCCCTAATTCCCCCTAAAATAATCGGAGCGGTCGTGGTACCATCACTGACAATGGAACTTGGAGCCGTCGTAACAGGCTTTATTCTATCTGGCCGCGTTGGTGCGCGCATTGCAGCCGAACTTGGTACCATGCGTGTAACAGAGCAGATTGATGCCCTGGAAGCCATGGGACTGAATTCAATTGGATACCTGATCGTTCCTCGTGTTTTGGCAGGCATCCTAATGGTACCGGTCCTGTATGTGGCAGCATGCGTGATTGGAGTCCTGGGTGGAGTAGCGGCTGCCGAATTGACCGGTGCTGTATCAAGTCCCGAGTTTATTCTGGGGGCGCGAGAACACTTTGACATTTTCGGTCCCTACTTTGGACTGATCAAGTCCTTCGTTTTTGGCTTCCTCATAACAGCGGTATCTTGTCATATCGGTTACTTTACTGAGGGTGGCGCCGATGGAGTCGGTCGCAGTACGACTAGGGCCGCTGTCATGAGTTGTGTGCTTATTCTAATAGCTGATCTGGTGCTCGCTATTTTGCTGTTGTAATCATTCTGCCTCCAGGAATACCTTATTTCTCCTGAACGACCGCCGTTCAACCATATGATCCGGGTAGAGAACGTTTATAAATCATTCGCCGGTCGTCCTGTGCTCCAGGATGTTTCACTGACAATCCACGAGGGCAGTACACAGGCAATCATTGGGCGAAGCGGTTCAGGTAAGAGTGTGCTCATGAAGCATATCATCGGGCTATTACAGCCCGACCAGGGACGCGTATTGGTGAATCACACAGATATCGGTAAAATCAGCTATGGCGAACTCCGGAAAATTCGGAGGCAATTCGGGGTTCTCTTCCAAGGAGGCGCGCTCTTCGATTCAATGGATTCATTCGAGAATGTTGCTTTTCCACTTCGAACCTTTACCACGAAAACTGATCAGGAAATACGGCAGGAGGTGCAAACATGCCTAGACCTGGTCCAACTCTCCAACGTTGGATCAAAGAGCACGTCTGCGTTGTCCGGAGGTATGCGCAAACGCGTAGCACTCGCGCGCGCCATTGCCTTGCGCCCCCGCTACATCATTTATGACGAGCCAACCAGTGGACTTGACCCAGAAACATCCAACACCATCAATGAGCTGATAAAAAATCTGGCACATCACCTTGAAATCACAAGTATTGTCGTGACCCATGATATGCATTCAGTGTTGCAAATAGCCGACCATGTAGCTTTTATTCACAATACACGTATGCATTGGACGGGAACAACAGAAGAATTACACCAAAGTACCGATACCGTTCTTCGTTCCTTCGTTAAGGCCAACGAATATGTGATCGGAGCCCAACACTAACCAACAGCCCATGAGCAAGTGAAAATCAATAATGAACTAAAGATTGGCTTGGCGGTCGTCCTCGCGGGGGTCGTATTTTATCTCGGCATCCGATTTTTGAGGGACCTGCCCCTATTTGGGCAGGCTACCGTATATCACACTGAATTGGTCAATTCCAACGGTCTTGCAGTTGGTAATGCCGTGGTTGTCAATGGAGTGGGTGTCGGCAGCATTACCGAAGTGCGCCTCATACTCACTGGAGCTTATATCACCTTTTCGGTTGAAGAGGATGTTGCTTTAACCGAAGGGACAACTGCATCTGCGGGGGGCTTCGGATTTGTCAGCAGTGTACAGCTCAACCTCACACTTGGTCCGCCTGACGCTCCTGTGTACGAACCCGGGTCCCTTATTCCTGCTTCAAACCAGTCTGATGTACTGGCCGATCTAACCGACCGTGCGCCTGCAGTTCTGGGACGCATTGACACAGTTCTAACAGGGTCCAGCCAAGCAATTAGTGCGGCCAGAGATCTTCTGACCGGACCTGAAAGCCAAATGCAGCAAACCCTAGCCTCCATCCGTAATTCGGCGGGCGCTTTCGAGGCCGTCCTTCTTGCTGAGCAAGGCAGTATGCAGGCCGTACTGAAAGATATTGAGCAACTCGCAATTACACTGGAATCTTTCGCCGGGGATTCTCTTGGAGGTGCGGCAACTGCTCTGAAAGAGGTTTTAGTCCGACTATCCATGAACCTTGATCTGCTGGAAACCACGACCGTAGAGCTCAATACACTCCTCGCTTCCATCAATAGTGGTCAGGGAACACTGGGCAAACTCGTTACTGATGACTCTCTCTATGTGGAAGCTCATGCTGCGTCTGCAGCATTGAGACGCATTCTAGAAAATTTTGAGGAGAATCCTAACCAATACCTGCGTCACTTGAAACTCATTGACTTCTTCTAAACCGATGCCCACTTACGACGACGCGCTTGCGCTCTTCCATGAATGGACGAAGTCAGATCGCCTTCGGAGGCACGCTTATGCTGTTGAAGCAGCAATGGAGGGCTATGCCACCCTCTTCGGCGAGGATGTGACACTTTGGCGAATCACTGGTCTCCTGCATGACATGGACTACGAGCAGCACCCCACACTTGAAGAGCATCCCTATGTGGGCGCCAAACTGCTCCGTGAGCTGAAATACCCTGAATCAATCGTTGAGGCAATCCTCGGTCATGCACCGCACACAGGAACACCACGAGAAACCCTTCTGGCCAAAACACTTTTTGCCGTAGATGAGCTGGCGGGATTCATAACCGCGGTTGCATACGTTCGCCCTACCCGCCTTGAGGGCATGAAGGTCAAGAGCGTTCGCAAAAAATTGAAGGACAAAGCCTTCGCCGCAGCGGTGAGCCGAGAAGATATTCAACTCGGTGCAGAAGAATTGGGAATTGAACTGCCTCAGCATATCGCCAATGTTATCAGCGGAATGTGCGCACATGCTGACAGGCTGGAACTGGCGGCAAGCAGTTAACACTACATGACAAAGCCGGACCGCGTAGCTGACAGTGATCTCAGGGAGATCCTCGAGCGCCATCTTGAGAATTACTGGCCCGGGGAAAAATCAGGACCCAGAACGATTACTCCCAGAACCAGAGCAACTAAGTCCGGACTCACACTGCGACTCCTGCGAGTGATCCCCTGGCTTTTGCTGGCCCTTTTTGTTACTTCGTTTATCTGGGACTTTGACGGCTTGAGTCTCCTGCTGGATGATTCAGGGATATATCTGTATTCATCGGACGCGCCGATCTCTGTCTTGAACAGCTATTCCGGGCTTGGCTTTCCAGCGTTCAGTCGAATGCTTGATCTGGAGGGGCTTATTGTGACAATCTCGGCTGCCGGTTTGATTGGTTTTTTTACAAACTGGTTGGCCATTACAATGCTCTTTCATCCGCGTAGGAATCGTCCACTCCTGGGCCAGGGAATCATTCCGGCCTATCGTGAGCGCATCGCCGATCTGATTGCCCTTGCAGTCAGCAGAGATCTGATCAGCGAAGAGGTTATCCAGGAACGCATTAGACTGAGTGGAGTCGTCCCCAAATACCGCGATATGGCCCTGCAGGTGACCCAGAACCTGCTGTCAGACGAAGAATTCCAGCAGGATATCAAGGTATTGGCCAATCGCTATCTCAGGGAAAAATTACAGGATCCCGCTTTAAAGCAGAAACTCGTGGCCCTGGTTATGGAAAAAATTGATTCATCCATCAACCGTGGGATAGCCGGCATGGCCGTCAAGATGTATCAAATGCTGAATCGGGACGGATTCCAACGGCAAATAGAAAAAGCTATTGATGACCTGCCCGAATCTGCAGACCTTGTTGTAGATGAACTGGATCACCTGTTCGAGACACTGCCGGAGAAAATTTCACAGCAATCGGACGATATCGAACAGTGGCTAACCAAGGCCATTATGGCGTTCGTCAATTCGCTTGACATCTACGATATGGTTTCCAAGAACCTGCTTCGCTACGATGAGCGACAGCTGGAGGATCTAATCAAAAGTACCTCAAGTGACCAGCTAATCTACCTCAAGTACCTTGGCGGAGCCCTTGGGGCTGTGGGTGGACTTATAATTTTTGACCAATGGCTCGCGTTGCCAACTCTGGCAATAATCGTCGCCCTTCTTCTGATGGTGGACCACCTTGTTGGACGGATAATTAAGCATCGCAGCATGGCCTGAGGGGTTCTGGTGAATCACATTGGGTTCCACCTCCCTGGTGCCTTCAAGTACGGAGAGAACTTCCTCCATGGTGGTTGCTTTCATCAAGCGCGCACGGAGCTTGCTTGCGTTTTTAAATCCCTTGAAGTAACCACCATACATGCGCCGCATTTCCTTAACTCCCTTGTGCTCCCCAAGCCAGTCACACTTGAGGGTCAGGTGCTCCTCCACAACACTTATACGCTCAGCCCAGGAAGGACCTGGCAATACTACCCCCTCTTGAATGAGTGCCTTTGCGCGCTTGAATATCCAAGGATTACCAATCGCGCCGCGTCCGATCATCACGGCATTAACTCCCGTTTCTTCAAACATTTGAAGAATTGATTCGGGACCTAAGGCATCACCATTGCCAATGAGCGGGATGTTTTGCAATCCGTTTTCGCGAATAGCCCGCAGGTATTGCCAGCGTGCGGATCCTGTATACATCTGTTTACGGGTTCTGGCATGCACAGCCAACGCTTGAATCCCACAGTTTTCCAGCATACGTGCGACATTTACAATGTCAATACTACTGTCATCCCAGCCTAGCCGGGTCTTGACAGTCACGGGTCGTTTGGTAGCCCCCACCACTGTACGCGTAATCTTTTCCATCTTCGGCAGGTTACGCAGGATACCTGCGCCGGCCTCCTTACAGACCACCTTGCGTACCGGACATCCAAAATTAATATCAATGATGTCTGGTCCTACACGATCTACAATGGCTGTAGCAGACCTGACCTGATCAACATCACCACCAAATATCTGGATACCCACCGGGCGCTCGTCCTCGCGGATATCCAGTTTCATGACTGAATCTCTGGCCTCATAAACCAAGCCCCCTGACGAGATAAACTCCGTGTAGACGACATCTGCACCATAGCGCTTGCACAACGCTCTGAATGGCGGATCAGAGACATCCTCCATGGGCGCCAGTAGCAGTGGACGTTCACGTAGTTCAATCGAACCAATGAGCATCAGAGGTTGGAGTTATGACCGTGTTGTTTGATCAGACTGAGTGAGACAACTGATCGATTTGGTAAGAATATTTACTAAAATATAGTGTGCCGGGCTACTTTGCGTGCCTAAATCAACTGACTCCAATGCGTTTGTGTTGCTTCAACACGGCACTTTGAGGATCTCAATGTGTGACTCTCCACGCCTTATGCGCGGTCGAACATGACATTTATAAAGGATTCCCGAATTCCACTCTGGTTTCTACGAAGTCATCCCTTCATTTAGATCACCCATGGAGGGATCTCCTGATCTTGGCCAGATCCATAATCCCTTTTCGGGTAAATGTGTTGATGCTGTAAATACCTATCTCCACAACATCAGTGATATTAGCGCAAATTGGAGTGGAACAGCCACTGCAAACCCAAGCCAGGTGTTCTTTACTTCTCTGTTCTTCAAAGTTTCGGTGTAACCTCTTTCGAACATCGAACGCTCACCTTCCTCATATTTCGCAGACAAGCCAACAGAGACCTTGGGGGAACGCAGGTATACAATCATTACTCCAATGAGGCCAAACAGGAATCCGGCCCAGAACCATTTCGTCACTGAAACAGAATTAGCCTCCAATTCGGCATCCTGAATCGCAGAAGAATTAATGCTTGTCATGGAGAGACTTCTTCTTTGAATGAATCAATGAATCTTGTTAAACCCCTGAGTCAAAGGATTATTGAGAAATCTAACTCTGGGATCTTCATTCTCATGATACACCTGAAGACCGAAATGGATTGGACTCGGCAACATTACCCCTACAAGACATCTGGTCATGCATCCCACAGTGCCATGAACAAGGGGCTGGAGTCTCAAGTTCCTTGTCTCTGTGAAATAAAGATCCCTCAAAGGGTGAGGGTTCCCACATCGTGGGATGGGAAACCCGATTTTTGTATAACCTGCGTAGGTGTTGTTGTCTGCAGTATCGATGATGGGTTACTTGATGTCAGGGACCCCTGCCCTAACCGCGGATTGACTGCTGCACATGGTCCACCAGCGGAGCATCCGTCACAACTAAGTATTCCGATGATAATTCAGGTTCGGGATGTCTAGACAGATTCTTGACAGCAGTCCGAAAATCCACAGCAGCTTTTGGCAGCACAGCTGCCAAACTCGAATCGTATCTTTAGACTTCGTCGCTACAATGGCTTAGGCCACGAACACACGAATCGCATTGAGGGTGAAGTATTTTACGATTTCCATATCCATTACGCCACCCAACGGTATCAGGAATTAGGAATGAACGAAGATTCGTTCGCGGCTCGGACAGATCGCTATGGAGACTAAGAAGTCGATCTCATCTGCTCAGTCAACGATGGGAATTTCATAATTCCAGACAATAATCAGTTAGAGATATTCAGCAAGAATTAAGATGATCTTCTCCGAGATAGAGCAATCGTTCAAGGAAAAAGTGTCTGACAAGGTTCGAATCTCTTCAGAGGGTATTGATCGGTACCGAGTTTTTACTCCATTTGTTTTTAATGATGGAGATCATCTGGCAGTTGTACTACGGAAGTATGGTAGTCGAGTTGTACTTACCGATGAGGCTGATACCTATATGCACCTGACATACTCAATGAAAGAGAAAGACTTGCAAAGCGGTACTCGCTATGAGATCATATCCAATACTCTGTCAACTTTTGGGATTCAAGATGTAGATGGCGAGTTAATCCTTGAAGTGCCTGACCATCAATATGGGGGTGCATTATTTTCTTTCATTCAGGCAATCCTGAAGATCTCTGATGTTTCATTCCTCACTCGAGAGTATGTCAGGTCAACATTCATGGAAGACTTCAAGTCACTACTCTGTGAAACTGTAGATCAGAAACGCATAGTGTTTGACTGGAATGATCCAGTACGAGATCCAGAGGGAAAATATTCGGTCGATTGCCAAATTAATGGAATGCGTACTCCACTATATATCAGTGCGCTGAGTGGTGACAGTAAGACGAGGGATGCAACGATTGCGTTGCTGCAATTTGAAAAGTGGGGAATGCCATTTCAGTCAATGGCTATTTTTGAGAATCAGGAGGCGATTGGTCGCAGGGTACTTGCTAGATTCACGGATGTGTGTGACAAGCAGTTTTCTAGTTTGAAATCAAATCGGAAGCGCATCCAGAAATTTTTGCTTGAGAATCTGAACTAAATTTTGTGCAATCGGCGTTGCGCTTCCAAGGTAACGCCGACGACCTCCGCAGAAACAGCTTGTTGCCGTTCTTTTGCAACCGAATGCGTCGTGAGGCTTGGTATACTTCCTAGTAATGGATCTGTGTAAGAAACTTCAAAGGGAACCAAAGAGATAGGCCCTCAACACAGAACCTGATCGGCGCATCCTAAACGAAATTTGCACGTAGGAAATTTTAACATGCATATCAAAGTTTAAAAATGAATCACCGAGTCATATCCTCTGCATTGTTTGTTCTAAGTGCAATGTTCTTGACAGGATGTGGGGATAGTCTTGTTGAGATGG
Source organism: Bacteroidota bacterium (assembly GCA_028875125.1). GTDB lineage: Bacteria > Bacteroidota > Rhodothermia > Rhodothermales > Bin80 > Bin80. The sequence goes on from JAPPGC010000029.1 coordinate 19,379, forward strand.
CGATGGCCTGGGAATTCCTCGGATGCTGTGGTTTGATCATACTAATACTGGATATTATCGCCATCGTTGAGATTGCCGGAAGTTCACGTGATACGACCGCCAAATTCATCTGGATTATCTTCATTGTTCTCGCTCCGTTCATGGGATTGATTGCTTACTACGTATTTGCAGATCGTTCATAGCCTGGCGAACCCAGATAGACTTGGTCCCAAAATCAGGGACGCTAGACTAAAAAGTCAGAACCGTCCAGGATTCGCGGCGTCTCTTCCAAACCCCTGATATTCTTGCACACGAGGCAGACCGAGAACCGTAATAATTCACTGTCTTAGTCTCCTACCGAGTCGTTCGCAGACTATGCGAATGTATATGTTATTGATTGATCATAGATGAGAATATCGGACAGCTATTCAATGCGACAGGCAGGATGGTCCATACTCTGAGTGCATACTCATTCATCGACAGCACCAGATCTCCATTTTTCGTATATACTAACGCAACAGGATATAGTCATGTGCACTTTACCAATGTTTTCTGTAACCTTTCTTGATGAAAAAATTGATGAGCATTTTGAAGTCCTGCTATGGTAATGCCAAGGCATTCAGTCACGTGTTAGCATTGGCGCCCCAATGGCTTGGCAAAGTGGCCCGCCAACCAATGTCCACGGGCGACAGATACTTCAACCTAACTGCAACCTACACGCGAGGTTATAATTGACAACAAATATTCTTTCTGCAGATCACATCAGCCGAAATGATTAGGAGACCCTTGCAGAAGACAATTCCTTCTCTCTCGATTGTGCTGATGGCCTTTTTACTGCAGGGCTGTTACAACGAAGAGACTCCGCGTGCAGTAATTCTCGTCTCAATCGATGGCTTGCACCCAGATTACCTTGACACTCTCCACACACCAAACCTCCTCGAAATTGCCGCCAACGGAGTACATCCGGATTATATGGAGCCGGTTTTCCCAACCAAGACCTTTCCCAATCACTACAGCCTTATAACAGGCTTGTATCCGGCTAACCACGGTATCGTTAACAATTCTATGTACGATCCGGATCTTGGTCTTTCATTTCGGCTCAGCGACAGAGAAGCTGTCTCGGACCATAGATGGTGGAAAGGAGAACCGCTTTGGATTACTGTACAGAAGCAAAACCGTACCAGCGCCACCTATTTTTGGCCTGGCTCTGAAGCACCTATCCAGGGAATGCGACCAACTTATTGGATGGAGTACGATTCTTCATTGCCATATGGCGCACGTATAGACTCGGCTATGGTAGCTATTACTCGATCTCCTCGCCCTGCATTGGTCACAATTTATTTCAGCGCAGTTGATTCTCGGGGACATGAGTTCGGACCTGATGCTACCGAAACTCGCGAAGCTCTGCGAGAAATTGATGGACAAGTGGGCAATCTGATTGCTCGGCTCCGTGAAGAAGGGTTGGAAAACGAAGTTAATATCGTAGTGGTCGGAGATCATGGAATGGCAGCTACATCAAGCGAAGAGGTTGTGCTGGTAGATGACTATATTGATCTCGAGGAAGTTTACATCACGGACCTTGGTCCGATAGGACTTTTTAATGTAAAAGATTCTACACGAGTAGAAAGCTTGCTGGCCGACCTCAATAAGATGCCGCATGCGCGCTGGTTCAAGCGGGGTCACTTGCCCGCAGAGTTGCGCTATAGTGGTAGCACACGTATTTCGGATCTCGTTGGCATTGCGGACGATGGATGGCAAATGGCTACCAAGTCGCGATTTGAAAGTAACCCAGATTTTTACTCGGGCGGAAACCACGGATATGAACCATGGCATCAATCAATGCATACCGTCTTCATTGCGTATGGTCCACAGTTCAAGCAGGGCCTGAAATCACATGGATTTTCATTAATCCACGTCTATGAACTCCTGTGCGCTGTTCTTGATATTGAACCTGCAGAAAATGATGGCAACCTTGACGAAGTCGTACACTTTCTACAAACAGAAACTGGTTAACCCATGTACCGCGCCTTCCCCTTCTTACTGATCCTGCTATACGCACCTGCGACCTTTGCCCAAGAAGCAAACCCCGAGGATGTAAGCAGCCCTGATGTCATTGTGCAAACCCTTTACGATATCATCTCAACTCCCGCCGGTGAAGCCCCGGATTGGGACCGGTGGCGTACCCTGTTCATTCCCGAAGCCCGACTTATTGCTATAAGCTCCAATGAATCGGGAAGAAACAGCTACTTCACCTGGACCTATGAAGAATACATAAGTCAGGTAGGGCCTTACTTTCTGGAAAACCCATTCTACGAGGTGGAAGTTAGTCATACCTCAGAACGGTTCGGCAACTTGGTTCACCGATTTAGCACCTATGAATCCTATCGGGCTTTGGGACTCGAGCCATTCTCCCGGGGAATAAACAGTATCCAGCTTTTGCGCATGGACAATCGCTGGTGGATTGTGACAATTTTCTGGCAGTCAGAGTCAGATAGCTTACCTTTGCCCAAAAAATATCTGCCCGGAGAGTAGTTGTATCTCGCATGGGGCGCTCCCTTTTGTGTGTCTTTGGCAGCTTCGCTGACGGTTTGAATATTCTTGCTAATCTGGTCACTCGTTATTAGTTTACCGGTAACCGGGCGATGAATTGGGTGATTTTTCCTGGTTCTGGTGCAGTTGCGTGTTGGTATTAGCTGTCTCTGGCATCCAGAGGGCTAGCGACATAAGGAACCAGGAGACCACTGGATGGTATTCACCGTTGCATCGCTCAGTGCTCGATCCTGTTAGCACAAATTTGCGTGCTGCGAGCACAACTATGATTATGACGTGAGCGTACGTTGAGATAATTTATATCCAAATAATGGCTGACCTACCGCTTGATCTTACTATAAAACCTACCGGCTTAGTCAAACCGGTAGCACAGACAAGTACAAACGGTCAAAGCCCCTCGACAAATTCGGAATCCACTACGCTTACAGGCAGAACCGGTTACGGAGAGGGGCTTGAGGTTGAACCCATTAGTCCTGAGGACTTCGACGCGAATTTCCTGCTGCGCGCTTTTCGCATTATGCTCACGGCGCGTAGACTGGATGGAAAGATGCTCTCGCTCCTTAAACAAGGGAAGGGGTTTTTTCATATTGGATGCAGTGGACATGAAGCCACTCAAACAGCTATTGGCTTGTTGAGTAAGCCTGGACATGACTGGTTCTGCCCATACTATCGTGACCTTGCACTGGCACTCACCCTGGGACAAACGGTTGAGGAAACCCTCCTTGACCACTTGGCAAAAGCAGACAGCGTTAATTCTGGCGGGCGCCAAATGCCCGCACATTATGGTGCAAGGGACAAGAATATCTTCACAGTCTGTTCCTCGGTCGCATCCCAGTACCTGCCGGCATTAGGATTTGCTATGGCCTCTGTAAAACAAGGGACAGACGCGTTCGCGCTCTGCTCCGGAGGAGATGGGGCCACTTCCCAAGGGGATTTTCACGAGGCTCTAAACTGGGCAGCCCGAAGTAAAGCACCACTCCTGTTCCTTGTGCAGGATAATAAGTATGCGATTAGCGTACCGATATCCGAACAGACTGCAGGAGGTACGCCCTACAAACTGGCCGCAGGCTACGAAGGCTTAGCCAGGTACAGAGTGGATGGTACAGATTTCTTTGAAGTCTATGCTGCCGCCAAGGCAGCAATTGCCCACTTGCGTGCGGGAAGAGGACCTGTCTGCCTAGTAACCGATGTTGTTCGCCTACTTCCGCATTCCTCCTCGGATAACCACCTCAAGTACCGCACAGAAGAAGAACTCCTCGAGGATCGTCTAATTGATCCCGTTTCCAGACTTGAGCACTTTTTGATGGAAAGGGAGATATTAACCGCTTCGCAGGCAGAGACTATGCGCGCGGAGATCAAAAAGGAAGTTGATGAAACGGCCCAGGCTGTCGAACAGAAAAAAGATCCTGAACCAGCAAGCGCAACAATGCACGTCCTGTTCGAGGGAAAACTGGATCTTGACTACTACGCGAGTGAACCCTCGGGTCCCCCTGTTGTCATGGTTGATGCTATCAACCATGCACTTCATGAGGAAATGACCCGAGATGAGTCTATGCTTGTATATGGGGAAGATGTGGCAGGTGGCAAAGGCGGAGTCTTCACTGCTACGCGTGGACTAACCGAACAATTTGGAGAAGAGCGGTGCTTTAACTCCCCCCTTGCAGAAGCCTCTATCATCGGCACCGCTGTTGGTCTAAGTGCCGCTGGATTCAAACCCGTAGTGGAAATCCAGTTCGCCGATTATGTATGGCCTGCAATGCAGCACCTGCGCAATCAGGTGCCCACACTGCGTCACCGCTCCAATAATGCATGGTCCTGTCCAATGGTTATCCGTGTACCGTGTGGGGGTTATATCCACGGCGGACCATGTCATTCGCAGAATATCGAGAGTATCTTCGGTCATATGCCGGGATATTGCATTGTAATGCCTTCCTCGGCCACAGATGCCAAAGGACTGCTCAAGACTGCCATCCGAAGTGAGGACCCAGTCATATTCCTCGAGCATAAAGCTTTGTATCGGGCGGCCAGCGCCAGAAGCCCCGAGCCAGACAAAGACTACCTGATCCCGCTGGGCAAGGCACGTACAGTTCGCGAAGGAACAGACTTGACAATCGTTACCTACGGTCTTATGGTGTACAAGTCTCTGATGGTTGCGAGACAGCTCTCACGAGAAAACCAGTTGTCTGTCGAGGTGATTGATCTTCGTACATTAGTACCCCTTGACATTGAAACCGTCCTAGCCTCCGTCCGCAAGACGCACCGCTTGTTGGTTGTGCACGAGGACCATGAATTCCTTGGTTACGGCGCAGAGATCTGCGCCCAGATAGGTGATATGGCGTTCGATTGTTTGGACGCGCCAATCCGGCGAGTTGCTGGAAAGTTCTCCTTTGTGCCCTTCGCAAGCCCGCTGGAGCAGGAAGTCCTCCCGCAAGATGAGGATATCCTGACGGCCGCCCGCTCACTTGCGATTTGGTAGCCCCTACTACTCCAGAAACAGGTCCTGTGTCCGTTCGGACTTTTTACCTGTAGCGTTATCCCGAACGACCAAGGTTAGCGTGTATAGTCCTGTTTCCTGATCACTGGCGTCCAGTATTTGGTACAGGTATTCTTCCGTTTGTGAACCACTCCCCGTGTAGCTTACAGATACCCCCTCTCTGTCCCGCCCGAAGATGCCCCGCACCACACGCCGAACCCCACGGTCAGTGTTCTTGGGTTCCAGCGTGATTTCTACATCATAGTCTGTGCTACCCTGAGCGTTTAGGTCTAGTCCGTAGATCTCGAAGTACAAATAAATGGGCCATTCAGTCGAGTACACACTCCATGGTGCAGGTAGGATTGACAGATCTTTGCGGACGACCTCGGCGGCACCCCCAGGAGCACCGTTTTCTGCCTGTTCGACCGAATAGGCAAGCATGATGTCACTCAAAATGACGCCAGGCTGATTGTAGTCTGGTACCGAAATCTCCCGACGCTGCACAGCGACCGTCTGTCCGCTGGCAGTCTCAAATTCGACCGAGAGCTCATGTGTGCCTGACGGAACCCGCATCTCCTGCGTATCAACCCATAGATGCTGCTCCGCAAACGACATCACCTGATTGGTGGGCAAACCATAAATATTTCGCGTACGCTCTACCAAAACCTCCCTTTGATCATTTATGAGAAATGTCCCCGCACTCGCATTTACCTCTATCATTTCGGCCGAGGGATCATAGGTGGATTCCAGCGGAATACCATAGTTCACAAACAGCTCTGTTTGCTGTCCGTCTCCCTTGAATGAGCTAATCAAAAATGGCAGCTCAATCTGGCGACCTGGTGCTTCATACTCATACCGTTGCGGGGTTTCGCGAATGATTTCTTTCGTGATTCGAATGTAGTCGTTTTCAAAACTGTTTACACGCGTCGCCATATCCTCAGCCGAAGGTGAGTACATGCGATATTCACCGTTCCGAAACGGATCTTCAAACACGAAACGAAAATCCCCATATTCCCAAATGTTATAGGAATTCATTTCTTCAAATGCCTGGCGGGCAGTTGAATAAACATTGCCGAATGACTGGCTGCCGTCTACTGTGATCGGCATTGTACCAGCTGAATCATCGGCAGCAGAAGTCACCGAGTTGACCATGGCCCCCACAACTGCCTGACGGGCCGAAAAGACGCCGTCTTCTTGGGGATGCAGAACAATATCCGAAATTGGCCGCCCGTACCGGATCAGGATCTGACCACGCTCCGTTTCCCAACCACGCAGATCAAGTCCCTTGGAGCTGTAAAGCAGATCTGCATACGTCAACCGAAAATAATGCTCCAGTTTACGTTCGTTGTAGGAAGTCAGGAATCTTGGATCCTGACTAGCCCAGTATCGTGCCCGGTAGGCTACCGAATCAGCTGCTTCCTGCCTTTTCTCATCCCGCGTCAGGAATAGTCCCAAATCCTCGTATGCGCGCCGTTCATCTCTTTCCATAAACTCAAAGGCCGTCTCAAACGAGCGGTTGGCTACGTCCATATTGCCCAACTGATAGTTCGCTACTCCCAGATAACGCCAAAGATCAGGATCTTCCGGATAAAACCTGTACATCACGTCCAGCGTGCTCATGGCATCCTCATACTCTCCCTTAAGTACATATATCTGCATCATTTCGTCGTACACGGTGCGCCTCCTGGGATCAACTTCAAGGGCCTTTTCCAGGTGTCCAACTGCACGCAGATATGCCCTTTCGGCCCGCCTGCTAAGATCTAATACATCTGCGCCTTGGGCTCTTAAGGTCCCTATATCAAACTGGTCACCCAGAAAAACTTCATTTGGATTGATGACCGCGAAATTGTTCGGATTGCTAGCAGCCGTGCCGTCAAGGTAATCATCAAAGGTCTCCTGCCCTAGATCGTCATAATTTGGGTCATCTGACTCCCGTCCACTTCCTGCATAACCGTAACTCACAGAGGGCATCATGATCGCATTGCGGTATTTCCAAAAACTCCGGATATACACTCTCCCCAATTCCTCGTGCGCGTGCGCATTGTCTGGATCTATCTTGAGTATCCTGCGGGCGGTATCCAACCGACGTGCCTCCCGCATACGGTCTCCTAGAAGCCCCCAGGACGGTACTCTATACTGTTCCAAACGAGCGACTAGAAATTCTACATTCTCCGGTTCAATCTCCAGCGCCTGCTCCAGCGTACGTCTTGCACGACCTTCGTCGTACAGGGGAGTTTCAAAATAAACGCGGGAAAGCAGGAAAAGCGCTTCAGCCAGCTGCGGATTCTCCTGAGCAACTTGCCCAAAGACCTCTGCAGCATCCTTGTATCGCCCCTCTCTAAACGCCTGTCGACCAGGCTCAAGCGGATCAGACTGTGCAAGTACCTGCTGCGCTTCCAAACCCAGTAGACAAATTGCGAGAAGCACTATCAACTGTTTCATGGTAAAGGAAAACAATTTTAGACGATAAAGTTGATTACGAATAGATAATCCTCAGGATCCATAAAATATTCTCCGCAAGGATTATGCCGAGTAATTACCAGACAATTCTGACAAACCTGCGCTTGCCAACTTTAACCAAAAATGGCGCACGTTTGGTTACATCTATTACGAGTCGATTGTCAGTGACTCGCTGTCCGTCTATACTCACAGCTCCCTGCTGAACGAGTCTGCGAGCTGCACCATTGGATGGGGTCAAGCCGGATGAGGTTAAAAGGTTTAGAAGCCCAATCTGGCCATCCCCCTCTGGCTTGAATGAAGCCACCTCTTTTGGTACTTCCTTACGGATAACCGTGCGCTCAAAGTGCTCACGAGCCTTTTCTGCTGCCTCAATCCCGTGATAAAAGCGAGTGATCGACAATGCAAGCCGATGCTTTGCATCCCTGGGATTCTCTACACACAGTTTGTGCAACTCTGGCAGTGCCTCTGTTTCTTCGTCACTCGCGAGTTCAAAGTAGCGATAGATCAACGTATCTGGGATTGAGAGAATTTTACCGTACATGGTTTCTGCCGGCTCTGCGAGTCCCACATAGTTGTCCAGCGACTTGGACATTTTTTCAGCACCGTCCAATCCCTCCAGGATTGGAAGGGTGATGCAAACCTGGGGCTCCTGGCCGACGCTTTTTTGCACGGTACGCCCCATCAGTAAATTGAATTTCTGATCTGTGCCTCCCAATTCAACGTCTGCTTTTATTTCGACCGAATCCTGGGCTTGGGCCAATGGATACAAAAATTCATGTATCCCAATAGGATCCCCCTTAGTATAGCGTCCGGAAAAATCATCCCGCTCTAGCATCCGGGCTACGGTCGATTTACCGGCTAGACGAACAACATCCCCGAAAGAAAGCTTACCCAGCCATTCTGAGTTGTATACAATGCGAATACGCTCGGAGTCTAGTATACGAGAGGCCTGCTCAAAGTAGGTTTGGCCATTTCGACGTGTCTCTTCCAAAGAGAGTGCCGGGCGCATTTTCGAGCGACCGCTTGCATCCCCGATCATCCCGGTAAAATCACCAACGATAAGAACTACTTCGTGTCCCAGGTCCTGGAATTGTCGCAATTTACGGAGTACTACAGAATGTCCTAGATGCAGGTCCGGTCGGCTGGGATCACAGCCAAGTTTTACAACCAGTGGTTTCCCTGTGCGTGCTGCGCGCAGCAGTTTTGTGCGCAATTCTTCTTCTGGAATGATCTCCTCCACACCACGCTTCAAGTGCAAAAGTTGGTCCTCTACCGGCAAAAAGTCCATACTAGTATTCAATATTGCTTTAACCTGCGCTCCAATTGACGTTTTGTGGCTCGTTCAGCCATATCAGCCCGCTTATCAAAGAGCTGCTTACCTCGTGCTATACCAATCTCAGCTTTAATCCTGCCGTTTTTCAGATAGAGCCTGAGTGGAATTAGGGTATTTCCTTTTTGCTCAACTGCCTTTTGCAATCGGGCAATTTCTCTACGGTGCAAAAGAAGTTTACGGGGGCGAACAGGTTCGTGATTGTTCAAATTTCCGTGGCTGTAATGAGAAATATGCGCATCAATCAGGAACGCCTCTCCATTATCAATCCGGCACCATGCCTCCGCTAAACTCACACGACCGGCCCGAATAGATTTTACCTCAGTACCGAGTAGCACAAGCCCAGCTTCAAGAGTGTCCAGAATATGGTACGATCGCCGGGCCCGACGATTACTTGCTAGCGTCGAGGTCGCTTTTCCCATCGCACATCCCCTTATAGGTCGAGCTGTCTTGTATCCTGTCCCCACAATGGAATATCCTGATATCCCGCAACATCACTCGGCTCAAACATTGTCAGTGGTACAAGATCCTCAGTGATACCGTAATAATACATGTACTCCCGGATTGCAGTCAGTCCAGCTATGGTAACATCATCCAAACGTAACCGCAGGCTTCCGCCAAAGAATTGATCTGCGTGCGACGATGAACGAGTTCCCCATTCTTGCGCAATAATTTCAGCCTCTTTGGTAAGTGTGGTCAACATCTCAACCATGGCGTCAGTTGCAGTTTCTTTCAGACAAACGTACAATCCCCAAATCATTGGGTACTGCGAAAGTTCGTACCACTCCTGCCCCAGATCCAGCGTAGTTGGATCATCTGCCTGATCCAGCGCAGCCGCTCCGGTTAATAACTTGATGTCTGCTGTGCCGTTTGATGTCAGCGTAACTTCGCGTCCGTAATGCTCCTTAAGTATCACTCTTGACATGAAAGCCTCCAGGCCCTGTTCAGAAGTACATTCGAGTGTTCCCGCCTGCTGTAAATCCCGACGTACCCGCATCCGCGCAAATGGATACCCCCATGAGGATACCGCCCCGCCAGGTACGATGTCCAGTCCATCGGCAGCAAGTGCGACCGTCACAGGCAGTAGAGCAACATCAACCTGCTGCTGATGCAACAACTCCACACAACCCGATACGGTCTGTCGTTCGGCCTCAATGGAGAGTGTTCTGGCCGCAAGCTCGAGACACTCAGTCGGTGGAAAATCCCAGAACGCCAACTGCATCAGCAGAACTCAGGAGTCGCGCATGCGCTCCTTGATACGAGCAGCCTTGCCACGCAATGTGCGCAGATAGTACAGTTTCGCACGACGCACTTTTCCACGCCGCTTGACTTCTACGCGCGCAATCCGCGGAGAGTGGAACGGGAATATGCGCTCGACCCCTATACCACCGGAAATTTTCCTGACGGTAAACGTCCTGTTGGCACCTCCCCCGCGAATGGAAATTACCGTACCCTGAAAAATCTGTATGCGCTCCTTCTCACCTTCAATCACACGCAAGTGTACAGCTATTGTATCCCCCGGTTCGAAGTCCGGTAGCGGAGTTTCGCGTAACTGGGTGGCTTCCACAATTTTCAATAAATTTTTAGCCATTGTTCTATGGGTGTAACCTTCACGTTTTTTCTCGCGCGACGTATTGCTGCCAGAGATCCGGGCGCCGCTCCCGGGTACGCTGTTGTCGAACCTCCTCACGCCACTCAGCAATGCTGCTGTGATTCCCGCTGCAAAGAACCTCCGGAACCTCAAGTCCACGAAATGACGCCGGACGTGTATAAGTCGGAGCACCAAGCAATCCATCCTGAAACGAATCTTCAAGCGCGGACTGGATGTCTCCAAGTACACCTGGAATCAACCGGGCTACAGCATCGGCCACCAGAAGTGCAGGTAACTCGCCGCCACTGAGTACATAATCACCGACTGACACCTCACGTGTCACCAACACTTCACGTACACGGTGATCTATCCCCTTGTAGTGCCCGGCAAGTAGTACGATATGCTTCTTCAATGATAAAGTATTGGCCAACGCTTGCGTAAGAGGTTCACCGTCCGGGCTCAGATAGATGACTTCGTCGGGCGAACCACCGAGTGCTTCAATGCAGGCGAAAATCGGCTCGGGTTTGAGTACCATACCCGCTCCACCTCCATAGGGATAGTCATCAATCTGTTTGTGATGTCCCTCTGCATATGTCCCTAGGTCGTGCACATGCAATGCGATCTTATCTTTCGCCCGACGAAGAACAGTTAAATCCACTGCTCTTTCGACCTGTTCTGGCAATGCTGTTAGAATATCAATGCGCATGCCTACTCACCTCAATCCAGTAAACCGTCTACCGGCCGAATGACGATTCGCCCAATTTTGACATCCGTGGACATCACAAACTCCGGCACAGCCGGAATAAGTGCATCCTGTTTCCCGGAACGCTCAACTACATATATATCATAGCTCGGCGTATCCAAAATATCTTTCAGCCTTCCGACTGGTGTACCATCGTCCGTTACAACTGCTGCACCAACAAGATCATGCAGGAAAAACTCTCCCGGCTGCAAAGGCGGCAAGTCATCCAGTTGTGCAAACACCGGAAGCTTCCCGAGGGCCTGCAAATCGTTCATTGTATTTATTCCTGAAAATCGCATCAGGGCTGTTATGCCACGCTTGGATGTTTGTAACCGGGCGCTCTCCACCTTGTACGGACGTGCCGTCTGCGGTGTTAGGCCAATCCATAATCGCTTAAGATTAAGTAACCGATTTGGGTCATCAGATTCAGGTACAACCTTACACTCACCCTTAAGCCCGTGAGCCTTGACGATTTGTCCGACTATCAACAAGTTTTCCCACGAGAACGAATCCATCAAACGGTCGTCAGTACCACCTGACTAGGCCTCTTCGGCTTCTTCCGTCTCTTGAGCAGCTTGCCGGGCTTCCTCTTCCTGGCGAGCTTTTTCTTTTGCGGCAGCTTTCTCGGCTGCAGCTTTTTTTCGCTTTTCAATCAATTCCGCCTCCTTCTTCGCCGCGGCCTCAGTTTCTACTATAAGTGCCTTCTGACGCCGGTCAGCCGGCGTTGTTTTTGCCGTGGCGACCAACCTGTCCTCCCGGTGCTGCCGATGCGCATCAACGGCTTCGGTGATTGCTTCCGGTTCGATTCCCTTGCGTTCCAGATGTAATCCCAACAGCACTCCCCGCCGACTCAGAAGATTACGGACGGTATCGGTCGGTTGGGCACCGACCTCAAGCCAGTATTTTATACGATCTTCTCTGAGTTCAACGCGTGAGGGCTCCTCCTGAGGATAGTATCGTCCCAGGTCCTCTATAAATTTGCCATCTCGCGGTGCACGCGAGTCCGCGGCCACTAAGGCCCAAATTGGTTTTTTCTTGCGCCCCATACGGCGCAATCTGATTTTAACTGCCACGCTCTTGGTTCTGGTTTATTGATTGTTAACGCATTGCCGTCTGCAGCAACGCGGATAAGTCTACTTTTTTACCTTTTTTGCCCACCGTTCGCTGCATGCGCTTCATGAGCTTTCTTAACTGCCTGAACTGGCGCAGGAGTTGATTAACATCCCTGACTGTCAAGCCACTCCCCTGGGCAATACGGCGCCTGCGACTACTGTCTATCGCGTCAGGATGCCTACGTTCCCAGGGTGTCATACTCTTAATCGCCGCTTCTACTTTCATGATCTCCCGCTCCTCCGCTTCCACATTCATTGATTGCTTCCCCATACCGGGAATCATCCCCGCGACCTCCGACAGCGATCCCATGGATCTGATTTTCTGGAGCTGCTGATAATAGTCTTCCAAGTCGAAGGTCGCTTTCCGTATTTTCCGACGCAGCGTCTCGGCCTGGACCACATCGTATTGCTCCTGCGCCTTTTCAACGAGTGTTACCACATCACCCATCCCGAGGATGCGCCGTGCCATCCTGTCGGGGAAGAAGGGAAGTAACTGATCAAGCTTCTCCCCGGTTGAAGCAAACTTTATGGGCTTATTAACGACTGACCGTACAGACAATGCCGCACCCCCACGGGCATCACCATCCAGCTTGGCCAGAACGACGCCGTCAAAATTTAGGCGATTATTGAATTCCTTCGCAGTATTGACAGCATCCTGCCCTGTCATACTGTCCATAACAAACAGGATCTCAGTGGGCTGGGAAAGGCGTTTAATTTCTTCTACTTCAGCCATCATGCGAGCATCCACATGCATACGACCCGCCGTATCAATGATCACGGTATCGCGCGCCTGCTTTCTGGCGTACGCAACAGCTTCCTGTGCTACGCGTGGAGCGTTCTGGACCACAGTACCATCATCCTCTTTAATGCTGTATACTGGTACATCAGCCTCTTCTCCAAGCCGATTCAGTTGATCCACAGCTGCCGGTCTATATACATCAGCTGCCGCCAGCATCGGTACACGTCCCTTGGACTTGAGGTGCAGGGCAAGTTTTGCGCTGAATGTCGTCTTACCTGATCCTTGGAGACCTGCAATCAGTATAACTGCCGGAGGATTGCTTCCCAGGTCAATTTCAGCGGCATCTCCTCCCAGAAGCTGGACAAGCTCGTCATAGACAATCTTGACGATCATCTGCCCGGGTTCCACCGAGCGTAGAACCCGTTCACCGAGTGCCTTCTCCTGAACGCTGTTGGCAAAGGTGCGGGCAATCTGGTAGTTCACGTCCGCTTCCAGAAGAGCACGGCGTATGCCACGCATAGATTCAGCGACATTGGCCTCGGTAATACGACCTCTGCCGGTAAGATCCTTAATAACCCCTTCTAACCGTTGGGAGAGATTCTCAAACATGAACGTTTTCTAGCACTGAAAACTGGATTGCGCCGCAAATCTGCGGAAAACGGCGCATGTAAACGACTTTATCGCGCACATGATCATTATAAGCCCACTTATATGCTTGCTTTCCTCATATTTTCCCTTGATCAGCATCAATTAATTGATGGTACCCAGTAAATCCGCACTGCGTAGCCGCTGCCGCGCTGCTAGACAAAGCCTGACAGAGGAAGAATACCAGTCTGAATGCCGGCAGATTGTCGCGCGAGCAGCATCTCTACCCCAGTTACTGGAAGCACGAACTATACTGTCGTACTGGCCAAAGATTGAAGCGCGTGAAATCGATATCCGCCCTCTCAATTGCTGGCTGCGCGCACGAGGATATACCGTACTGTTACCCATCGTTGAACCCAACTCGAAGCACCCTCGTATGCAATGGGGTAGCTTCGATCATGAACGCAGCTTTGTAGCAAACCGCTGGGATATATATGAGCCGGTAAGCCGCTCAAATATTCCCCCAGAAGAAATTGATCTGGTCGTTGTTCCGGGCCTCGGGTTTGATCTCTCTGGACACCGGATTGGTTATGGTGGAGGATTCTATGATACACTGTTTGAGCACGTTGATTCGTTTAAGCTTGGCATGGTAATTGACGACTGTTTATTGGATCATCTCCCGGCTGATCCACACGATGTTCCCGTAAACTGTATAGTTACTGGCTCGAGGACACTTAAGCTCGACCAGCAATAAATGCGAACGAAGACAAAAAAGAAATTTGATCTCCAGGACCTTGAAGAAAAGTCCGGGTATGGAAGCCTGACTGAGTCGGAACTCGAGGAATTGTTTATTGAAGAAACTGCTCCAAAAACTGGCGGCTCCATTAACCTGCCAATCATAGCCGGTATCGGTCTGATCGGCGTGGTTTTTCTGAATATTCTGCAACAAATTGGGCTTCTGCCGGGAAGTGGGCTTCAGGAGGCCTTCATAGTGTTTCCGCTTTTTGGGATCCTGTTGGTTCTGCTATTCGGTCTCATGCCCAGAAAACGGAAAAGACGCCGAAAACGATGGGGTCACGCGGTGAAGCAAAAACTAGATTCTCTGCGGGAACAACAAAAGCGTTCCGAAGAGGGAAAAGAAGCGCGCAGCACAGAAGGGAACGTGAAGACCAACATCCCGACACAATCACAAACAGGAAAGTGGAACCTTCCGGCTAAATCGCGAGACAAGTGGCTAGCTGGCGTATGTGCCGGGATTGCTCCACATACTAATGCGGATGTTGGTACACTGCGGCTGATTTTTGTCCTGAGCGCCATCATTACTGGAGGAACCATCCCTACAATAGCATACATCGTCTTGGCAATACTAATGCCCCCGCCGGATGATGATGAAACATCAAGCACCGGGTCATAGATATGACTCGATTCTCTCTTTAATTTCTCGCGCGGATTTGTGGCTTCCACTAACTTTGGGCAAATTGTCGTCCATGCGCACAATCTAGTGTACATGACAAATGTCAATCAGTGTATCGGTTGATCCCGTGAGCGTGAGCAACTCAGCTGCTACTACGGCCTGACCTAGTAAAACAGATGTGCCGCCGAATATCCGATCTGAGGACACAGAAGCCAATAGTTGCAACCAAAATATTGCTTATGTCGTAATACAATTTGGATGCCTTCAAACAAAACTGTTGCTGTACGCCCTTTCGACAGCCCACAAAAGACGATGAGTTACAACCGTGGACGCCTAATTCGCTCGCAATCTAATAAAATGGTCGGAGGAGTCTTATCCGGCCTTGCAAGACACTATGGCCTAGACCTTACATGGCTTCGCATAGGGGTTGTGTTAGCAAGTTTTGTCACATTCGGTACAGTTGTTGTTTGCTATATTGTAGCGATGTTTCTCATGCCAACAGAGTAGTGACGACTAGATCCCACTTATCGGAACTGGAGCTGAGCACCCAGTCCAGTGATGCACTCGAAGAAATGTTCTTCGAGACAGAGTCTCGCTCGGCGTCCAAGATCAACTGGCACCTTGTTGGGGGTGGTACACTCCTGATCGGAATTTTTCTCTATGTACTTTCGGAGATCGGTATACTTGGGAGTGGGTTCGTAGATGGGTTAGGCCGCATAACTCCCTTTGCGGCGATCTTTTTCATGGGCATTGCGGCAACCAGCGCCCTGCGCACGAAGCGGACACGCCGCGTACGTACCGTTTCCTCCAGACACCTCGTTCGACCACGCAAGAAACGTTGGTTATTTGGCGTCTGTCGTGGATTGGCGGAGCGCTTCGGGATGCCCGTGGGGATATTGCGACTGCTTTTCCTCGCAACTGCCATAGTTGCAGGGGGTTTTGGACCCGGGGGATTGGTCATTATTGCGTTGTACGTGATCATGGCGCTCGCCATACCAAGCGAGGAGACGAACCGTAGGGGCTCATCCTGAGGGACTAACACTGCCTGTTTTGAATGTGCGGTGCGTGATTACTATCAGGCCAAACTCAGACCACTTGTGCAGGAGTTCTTTTATTGTGGGGAGGAGGAGTTGAAGGTGGCGCAGTTTCGTAGGGCCTATCAGTGGGTTTAATCCGTACTTCGGCCTACTTATCCTAGAGGTTGTTTCAGTGAAGGTCGCGCAGTGAATGTGGCATTTGGATGCTTTTCCCAGATCTGATCCCAGCCTGCCGTAATCATGCGATAATAACCGACTTGATTACTGACATACTCGGCTATCACCCAAAACCTCGGCAGCACCAGCTATTGGCCGCATCCCAAATGTTAGTAACTACTTCCAGCACAATGGTGGTGCCCTTGTTCGTGATATCGGCCTTGTCGCTCGATGAATGGGATAATGGTATAAGAATTACAGACCGCGCTGAATACCTGTCAAATAGCCGTCCCGCATGTTCCACGTGCCGTTCTTTTGGGTGGCATCATTGAAGTAGTTTACAAGGAATTACAAGGGTACAGGAGGTTCAATATTGGGTATGTCGAGATCGAAACTGTATGGGTCCATGTTGCTGATCGGTCAGTAAATGGTAGGGTCTGACTTATCCCAGCAAGCGGTCCACTGTCAAACAGCTCCATTCCCAGTACGACAAGAGTACGTCAATGAATGAGTCATTTCATACCTGTCACCGATCCTGTTCTCGCTCGAAGAGCCAAATGTCGAGGTAATCATCTTGTCCATGCGCGGTTCAAGGGGGAGTTTCGTAGTACCTTCGTCAACATCAAGCGAGCGTTAGGTGAGACATCTGGTTTTTCTGTCATTGAGTCTCTGGAGCAGGATCAACGGCACTTGCTCCAACTCTGCGATCAGACGTGAAGAACCATATACCTCAAACCGTTATATGGCTGCATTGCGCAAAGTCGGGTTGAGTTCAATGGAATGCGTCCCGGAGTTGAACTCTGGAGACACTACAATCCGATCAGCAACCACGAGCGGGTACTGGGTGATCACCATGCAAAAACCGCAATCTCACTTCCTTTCGGAACTGAGATTCTCTGGTTCAAGTGATTCCCGACTCAGCCTTTCAAGGGTTGAAGCTATTTCTGCTAACTCTCCCGTCGTTAGATGTACCTCAACTATGATGTTGTTTTTTCTAGGTATCAGTGGCACCATTTCCCACGCTTCCCACCGGGCTCCATTGGTCAACACCGCGTAGCGCGCTCCGATTTCCGTTGCGTATCCAGACGCTTGTCGCCGGTCAGTTTCCCTCGGGCCTGCACCCGCAGGCTTTGCTTCTACAACAGCAAGGACGCCGCCTGACGACGACATGAGAACGTAGTCTACCCTGTTGTTCTTACCAGCCCAATGTTCCAACCGGACCTGTAGTGGATCCCTGACATTCCAGCCCAGTGCGGCCATTATAACGTCTACGACAAGCATTCGTGTCGCCGTTTCGTTTCCGGCGAGGTATTCGTGATGGCCCTTTAGGGTCTCGCGAGCTTCCGCGATGCTCTTCTCAAGTAGGGACATCATCCTATCCTTTGTTACAGCCAAGTATTACCCTCCTCCCCACCTTACCAAGGAACGAAGCATTTGCCAAATTGGTTTCTTCAAATTGCACCTGACTATCCTTCTAGGCAGCTCCTCTATCAGTGCATCGGGTCCCTTCTGATAATAGCCGTCACGCCGCGTCTTGGCCTCTTTCCGTACTGAAATGACCTCGGTTTCAGAGAAGACTCGCGCCCACCGAACGCTCCCTTTTTCCACCCAGTAATGCGACCTGCAAGGAAAGCTCCAGTTTCCAATTGATGGCGCCAATGATACCGAGTCGCCATCGTATGTGAGTTCCCATTCGGCCGGGCCAAGAGGTGTCACCACCTCTTCTCCACACCCACAGGCACATCGGTGAACGACGGTACCAAAACGAAATGACACATAAAGGACGTTGTCGTCCAATTGTTTTGGTATGTAGTCCACAAATTCGTGGCGCAATTCCATTGGAAATGGTCTTTATTCCTCGATTACTTATTGCTCATTTGATTTCCGTCGATCGTGTAATTGCTCCGGGTTTCTCGACCAAAGTCCTGATAGAACCCACGATGCTTCTTCCATCGGATCACCGCTAAAGCTGCGTTCAGAGCGTTCAGTTCTACAATCTGAACGTTTCTTTCGTACTCCCCTACGTTCCGTAGTCCGTTCTCGTCACTTTGCACAACCGAGCTCTTCAGTGTCTCGCAGAAGCTCGTTCTGATGATCCCAAACAGTTTGTCCTCCGTCCTCTCAATTCCCATTCCGACGTCGACGAACGCCACCCCCATGTTTTTTAGTTCCGGCAGCAGCCACCCTCTGGTCTCGTTGTTATCAACAGCAACGAAGACAAAGTCAAGGGCAGCAAGCACCTTAACATTACTGGGCTTAACATCGAATCCGTGCACGATGACACCACTCCTCATCTTCTCATATCTCTCCTTGTACAGTTGGACCTTTGTCAGATTTCTCTCAAGGTCCTCAATTGTCGATGCGCCCGGTGCGCGGAACGCGTTATGCTGCGCAAAACGATCACCGTCAAACAAATGGATCTCCGCAACACGCGTTTTACTGACGAAATCCAAGATGTACGATCCGGTGCCTCCAAGCCCAACTATGCCAATCTTGTCGTTGGAAAGACTCTCGTTCAGCCGCGTTATACCTACACGGCTTGATGCAGTCTCCATGAACACGAAGGGGTCATCCGGGTCCGCCGAGGACACCAGTTTTCCCTTAAATACGATGGCGATAGGATCGATTCGTCTTGCACACCGCCCCATCACTTGCGCATAGTGCGTCAGTTTGTGATGGTAGTCCGTGTAGGATCCTGTAACCGGCTTGGCCGAGAAGCGGTGATCTACCCATAAGCCTACAGCAAGTTCTTGGCGATTACTGCTGTTCCGCAAGGCTTCAATCGGCGCACCCTGATCATCGCAGGGGTATTCGCCCGCAAAGTATATTGTGTGATCTGGCGGTGGACCTGCTTCAATCAATGAACAAACGAGCTTGCCATACTTCACGGCTCGGCTGCTTGTAACGTACGGGACGTCATGTAGAACCAAATATCCAGAGCGGACCTCTAGATGGTAGCCTTCTTCTATGAGACGCTTGAGGTCTTCCCTATGATTGATCAGTTCTCGTGACATTTACTATCGTTCCGTCACGAACCTTAAGCGCTTGCCCTTCGTCCAACTCTCCCTCCGAGATTCGGCCACCAGCCTCTCGAAACGTGATTGTAAATACGATCAGCGGGCCCCTCGCCGGATTGGCAAAGGCCAGGTCAACCAGCTCGTCAAACGACAGTTCATCCTGCTCGACTGACTCTGGCCGCCCGTTGACGGTTATTGAAAACGTCTTATCGTCTGGCTGATCTAAGTGGTTTCTCTTGTCCATGAGGCATTCCCTCGAATCTGTTCAACGATGCGGTCAACTAGAAAAACGTCTCTCTTGTTCCCCATTCAACCCCCTCGCAACACTACTGATGGTGGTACTAGATCACCGGTGGGTTCTGTCCTGTCGCACTCCAATGACTTACGACCCTGCACTGTACGAAATGAATCCGACTCCAGCCGTAAGCTTTCCTGAAGCTCGGCTCAAGCTCACTGCGGGAGATCATCTCATCGGCAACAACTTCTCACAGGAAGCTTCCAGCTTTAGCACGTCCCAGTGCCTGTGCACGAGCATTTTTTCACACAGCTCGGGAACGAGTTACACGACACGTCTGGCATCCAAGTCAGGCTTTGGAACTGCAGATGGGCTGCCTAGCGAATCAACATCGGGGTATCCATGGCTGTTCGGCCATGGTAACCCAATGCCAGAATACTCGGCCGGTGGTATGCAGCACGTAATTCCCAAAAATAAAACCACAGGCTGTCCAACGACAATTAAAACTACAGTTGACGACAGTTAAAATTAGTGTTTTTC
>JAPPGC010000036.1 GCA_028875125.1 Bacteroidota bacterium
GTCAAAAAGTCAGACACGACGGAAGGGAAATGTCGAAGTCGCGCCAAGGACAAGTACCATGAGCAGGGGCGACTTGAAGCAATTAGTAGCACAAGGGGAAGGCCTGCGACTCGAATTCAAACATCGTCTGCCGGAGCCTGAGCGAGTGGTGCGAGAGGTGACTGCTTTGGCAAACACATGCGGGGGGTACCTGCTTATTGGTATCGCTGATGACGGAAAGATTAGGGGAGTTAAGGATCCAGAAGAAGAGATCTATGCCCTTAACAGTGCGCTTAATCAGTATTGCTTTCCAGAGGTCGCTGTCGAACTTGAACGTGTGAAGGTAAGTCGAACCCGCACGGTAGTAATGGCAAAGACCGCTATTAGTCCGATGCGCCCCCATTACGTTCGGAATCCTCGTAGTCGGGATCAGTGTGTCTTTGTCAGATTTGAAGATATGTGCATAGAAGCCAGTCGCGAGGCACGTAAGTTGATGTACAACTCACCTGACGCCGAGAACGTGCTGATTAAGCTTGGAGCAAAAGAACGACTTTTGTTGAAGCAGCTTGAGCAGGTGGGCAGGGTAACTGTTAACGGATTTGCCAAGTATGCGAAAATTCATCCAGGGAGAGCGTCCCGGATTATCGTAAGGATGACTCGGGCTAAAATTCTTGTTCACCATATTGATCTGGAGGAAGATTATTTCACCGCTGGCGTAGCTTTGCTTCGGGAGTCCGCTTAATTTCTATACCGGTAGAATTCCGCACGGTTTTGTAATTTTCTGACATGTGAAATTATGGGCCTCTACTAATGATGATGGCCCAAATCTGGTTTGGTGAAGTACAGCGTCGGAAGGTTTTTCTGGCGGTCAGTTAGAAACAAAACTCGGTTGATCCTGTTCGACGCCGCACAATGAGACCTGAGTCACTAAATTTGATCTTCTCATTACAGTTTCAAGGGGGCTTGAAAGTTAATTTACTGTTGGGTAAATTGCCCCTGTGGTTTCCATAGAATCAGACTAACACTTCAGATGAAACACATTTTTACAGTTTTTTGTGCTCTAACCTTTTTGTCCCTGCAGGTGGCCGTGGCACAAGTGCAGGTGCAGGGTACAGTCATGGATGCTGAGACAGAGCAACCCTTCCCCGGTGTGCAGATAAACGTAAAGGGTACGCTTATCGGCACGACCACTGATGTGAATGGTGCATTTTCGCTTTCGGTTCCAGAGGTTGGGAATACGCTGGTATTTCGCTTTGTAGGATATAGCACTCAAGAACATCTGGTCACGGATGGAATGACTGAGTTGAATGTACGCCTGTTCGAAAGTATCCTGGGACTAGAGGAGGTCGTTGTCGTTGGATCACGGCGTTTGCCCAGGCTTGTTAAGGATTCCGCCGTACCGGTTGATGTATTTGGCCCGCGCGATTTGGCTTCGCAGGCAAGTACCGATATTGATGACATACTTCGTACTCAGGTACCCTCCTACAACGTGCAGCGCTACGGAATAGATGATGAGGCTACGCTGGTCAGGCCGATTACTCTTCGGGGGCTTTCTCCCGATAATGTTGTCGTGCTAGTCAATGGCAAGCGACGTCACCGTTCCGCGTCAATGGCGCTTCTTGCCAGCTCACTCAACACAGGTTCACAGGGCGCGGACATGAACATGATTCCGAGTATTGCTCTGGGACGGGTCGAGATACTTCGGGATGGCGCTACTGCACAGTACGGCGCGGATGCCGTTGCTGGCGTGTTTAATATGCAGTTGCGCGAAAACTCCAGGGGCGTTCATGTACGGATGCAGGGGGGGCAGTACAGTGAGGGAGATGGAACCAATTTCCTGGCAGCTGCCAATATCGGACTTCCACTGACAAGTAATGGTTTCTTGAACGCCAGCTTTGAATATCGCGACGCAGGCCCGACAGTCAGAAGTGGCCTAAGGCGTGATGAAGGACTTCTCCTAGAGAGGGGCTATCCAGGTGGCTCAACAAATACACCGGATTTCGGCAGAGATGACCCTCCTGCACAGGTTTGGGGGAGCCCGGATGTTAGCAACTCCTTGGTCGGGTTCTTGAATGCGGGACTTGATGTAGGCAGTAACATGCGTATATATGCGTTTGGTGGATATGGCCAGCGGAGATCCGAAGGAGGCTTTTATTTTCGGGCTCCGGGTACCGGTAGCGCGAGATCCAGCGTATTTCGTTTCGGCTCTGGCGACAGCGCCGTTCGGGCCGTAGCTGACCTGAACCAAAATGATGATATAGTATGCAGCGATGTCGTGCCCGGCCTGGATTCTGATTTCAGCGCTGTGCAGAGTTTTATATCCCAGTACAGTGGGCAGTGCTACCTGTTTAACCAGGATTTTCCTGGTGGCTTCACCCCGCGCTTTGGTGCTGATATATACGATTTGAGCGCTACCGCAGGCATCAGTGGGGGACCGGATGATGGTTTTCGCTGGGATCTCAGCTTCGGGTATGGCAACAGCGACATAGACTATTTCATCTACAACACGGTCAATGCCTCAATGGGGCCGGATAGCCCCACGGAGTTTGATCCCAGGGGCTATGAGCAGACGGAGATGACAGTTTCTGCAAGCGGGTCACTGCCTGTGGAGATTGATGCATTTGCCACGCCTCTCAATGTCGCCGTGGGTGTTGAATGGCGCCGCGAGGAATTCGCTACCTATCCAGGTGATGAGGATTCGTATCGGGTTGGCCAATACGGCGAACAAGGTTTCAGTGTTGGTTCCAACGGATATCAGGGCTTGAACCCCAAGTTTGCCGGCACGTGGGATCGCCCTAACTTCGCCGCTTATATTGATTTCGAGACTGATGTGACTGAGCGTTGGGTTTTGGGTCTCGCTGGTCGTTATGAGAACTATTACAATGATTTCGGTAGCACGCTGACTGGTAAGTTTGCGGCCCTATACAGAGCCACCGACCGTATTCGGTTACGTGGCACGGCATCTACGGGCTTCCGCGCTCCCACTCCTGGTCAGGCCAACTTGTGGGCCCTGCAAACTGCCTTGGCAGGTACAGGAGACCAACTCGTTGAGACTGGACAGCTTCCGCCAACACACCCAATTTCCGCTGCTTTGGGGGCAGAGGAACTCACCGAAGAGACTGCTCGCAGCTTCACGCTGGGAACCGTCATGGATATTTCGCAGGATCTAACGCTTACCGTGGACTACTTCGATATCACGTTGATGGACAGGATTTCGCTGACGGGTAATATTCCAATTACACCGACGATGCAGACCATCATGGATGAGGCCAATCTGCTGGGTGGAGTTGAGAATCTAAGAGAGATAAAATTCTTCTCCAATGACTTTGACACGCGAACACGCGGGATTGACTTCCTCTTGGCGTACGATGTAGAGGATGAGGAAGGTAACGCGACCCAGGCTACGATTGCGTGGAACTGGACAGCGCAGCGCCTCGTGTCTTTCTCCGCGCCTCGCCAGATCAGTGATTTTCTGGGACAGCAGCTTAGTACTCCGTTCACGCTCTCATTGCTTACGCCACGGAGGCAGATTGAGATTGAGGAGGTGAACCCGGAGCATCGCATTGTGATGATGGGACGGCATGTGCGCGGAGCACTTCATGGTATGCTGCGACTCAATTACTATGAAGGCTGGTCTGCCTGTCGGAACAATAGTAATTCTTGTGTAGATGCCAATGACATGAGTCTGTTGGACGACTACGATGGAGCAATCATCGCGGATCTCGAATTAGGCTACCGCCTGTTTGAGGGCTACCAGATTTCCTTGGGGATCGATAATCTCTTTGACACATACCCGGATGCGCACGCGGACGAAACCCTCAGCCAGGGTAATATTCGACCAGAGAGCACTCCGTGGGACTACAATGGACGGGCCTACGTTCTTCGCTTGGTAGCAGACCTGTTTTAGTTAGCTAATTAAACCCTAAAAAGCAAAAGCCTCGGGACGCCTTGTCTCGGGGCTTTTGTTTTTCTGTCTGTAGACGATCCGATACAACCCGTGCTTGTTTTCTGACTCGGAGGCTGGCAAGAGGGCAAATGATGGATCGCAGGCGAGATCTATGAACTTGTCGAAATCACCAACACCGTGTCAGGATCAGCGTAAATACCAGACGAGGCGTGGGCAAATAATGGGAATTATAACTCAAACTGTACATCGTTTCCCGAAGATTTGAACTTTTGTGTTT
>JAPPGC010000129.1 GCA_028875125.1 Bacteroidota bacterium
AAAACGTGAGAACTATTCTGCAAATTTTCTACTCCTAAACGGGCAAAATTTATGGGCTTCAACACGCGCAACTCGGCTTCGCAGCTCGCTGCTACGCCTCGTTGCGCGACCTCCTCCGACTTAAATTCTAATTGTCGTCGACTTAAATTCTAATTGTCGTTCAACATATTAGGTTATTTTTAGGGGGCAAAACGAAATGACGAATGTTGGGAAAGCCGCTTGAGCGCCTCAAGCTAAGTAATTTCAAATATGAGATTCCTCGGCATCTGATTGCCCAGTACCCGGCGGAGCCCAGGGACTCGGCGCGTTTGATGGTGGTTGATCGGGCGAAGGGGGCCATAGAACATCGTCATTTCCGTGACATAGTGGATTATTTCTCTCCGAATGATGTTTTGGTCGTTAACAACACGAAAGTGTTTCCTGCAAGGCTACGGGGTGCAAAGGAAAAAACTGCTGCGAAAATTGAAGTCTTCCTGCTAAGAGAATTGAATCCCCAAAGTAGACTGTGGGATGTGATTGTTGATCCTGCGCGAAAGATCAGAATTGGAAACAAGCTTTTTTTCGGCAGTGATCTTTCGGCTGAAGTGATTGACAATACCACGTCGCGCGGTCGTACCATTCGCTTTGATTATGCGGGGGACAATGCCTCGCTGTATCGTGCGATCCAGGAGGAGGGGTACACCCCTCTGCCGCCGTACATAAAAAGGGATGTAGAGAAAGCTGATGCCGACCGTTATCAGACTATTTTCGCAAAACATCGCGGGGCGGTGGCTGCCCCTACCGCAGGGCTTCATTTTACACCTGAACTCATTGACAAGCTTACAGAAAAAGGCGTGCAAGTAGTTCAGATCACCTTGCATGTCGGTCTCGGAACATTCCAAAGTGTTAGTGTTGAGGATCTAACGAAGCATCGTATGGGCTTTGAGTATTATCAGATTCCCGAGAGTACGTCCGACACCGTCAATCGGGCGTTAAATTCTGATGTTAATAAAGTGACGGTCTGTGGAACGACGGTAGTTCGGGCGATAGAAACGAGTCTGACCGTGTCGCGTCACCTGAAGCCCCAAGAGGGTCGAACGGATAAATTTATTTACCCGCCCTACGAGTTCGCCGTTACGGAGCGCTTGATTACAAATTTTCATATGCCCAAGAGTACCTTGATGATGCTCACAGCTGCCTTTACGGGATTTGAACTGCTCAAGAAGGCTTACGAGATTGCTATCAAGGAGGAGTATCGCTTCTACTCTTTTGGGGATGCCATGCTGATCCTGTAGAAACTATGGTGGCCGCGGTCATTCCTGCAGCGGGTATGGGCACACGCCTCGGTGGGCTTCCCAAGCAGATGCGTCTCTTGGGCGGAGCCCCGGTGCTCTTTCGAACGACGTCTATTTTTGATCGACACCCTGCTATTTCCAGTATTGTGGTGGTGGCGCATCCAGACGCGCTTGAGGATACAAGAGAGATACTTAAGCCTCTGAGTAAGCCATGCAGTGTACTTGCAGGGGGAGCAACGAGACAGGATTCTGTGATGGCGGGGGTGGGTGCGGTCAGGGAGGATGTAAGCATCGTGCTCATTCACGACGTAGCGCGTCCCTTTGTGTCGTCCAGGGTCATAAGCGATGTGATTGAAGCTGTAGAAAATACGGGGGCAGCGGCGGCAGCATTGCCAATACAGGATACGGTGCGTTACGGGAACGAGGGGTTGTTTACCAAGACGGCATCCCGTGATGGGCTTTATGCTATGCAAACTCCGCAGGGGTTCAGGCGCAGCCTATTAATCAAGGCGATGCATCAAGAAAGTGGACACTTGTGGGCAACAGACGATGTTGCGCTGATGCAACGCATAGGGCAGCCTGTTCGTATCGTTGAGGGTGATCCGCGCAATATGAAGATCACCACCCAGTCTGACTGGAAGTGGGCTCAGAACATATGGACCCAGAGGTAGCAGTTGATGGTTTCGAGAGTCGGGATCGGCTATGATCTGCATCAACTGGCGGAGGATCGACCGCTTATTCTAGGTGGCGTACAGATTCCTCATCCAATTGGCTTGGCAGGACACTCAGATGCCGATGTTTTGCTACATGCCATCTGTGATGCCTTGCTGGGAGCGGCCGCACTCGGAGATATTGGGGTACATTTTCCAGAATCGAGCCCACGCTGGAAGGGAGCAGATAGCCGTATGCTGCTCCGAAAAGTAAATGATTTAGTAACAGAAGCAGGCTACAGTGTCACGAATGTGGATGCCACCATTATTATCGAGCGCCCCAAACTGCGTCCACACATTGAACTTATGCGTCGTACAATAGCTGGGGACCTGATGATCACACTTGAGCAAGTTTCAATAAAGGCGACCACATCTGAGAGGTTGGGGACAATCGGACGCGAAGAAGCTGCGGCAGCTTGTGCAGTGTGCATGCTCACTGGATCCGTTGTACCGTAGATCCGCATGGAACAGTTTTTTACTGATCTCCTAGAGAGGGCAGCAGATATTCCTGTGGTATGGGGATATGCGCTAATCTTGTTTATTGCCTGGTTGGAAAATGTTTTCCCGCCGATCCCGGGGGATGTGCTGATCGTTTTTGGTGGTTACTTGGCGGCTATTGGCCCGATGATGCTCCTGCCGGTAATAATTTTCAGCACGCTTGGCGGCGCAATAGGGTTCATGTGTATGTACTACATCGGGCGCTACGGCGGCCCGGTGGTCCTCAAATCCAGGGCGATGCGCTGGGTACCGGAGGAGTCGGTTTCCAGGGTTCAGGACTGGATTGATTCCTGGGGTTACGGGGTGGTTGCGGCCAACCGATTCCTGAGCGGAGCACGTACCGTAATCTCCTTTACGGTTGGAATGAGTCGAATGCCGGCTTTACCTGTAGCGGCGCTTGCTTCGCTCAGTGCAGCGGTATGGGTTACCCTTATTGCAACATTAGGGTATATGGTAGGCGACGAATGGGAGCGTGTGACGGAATATCTGTCACGCTACGGCCGATTCATGACTGCCCTGATTGCATTGTTTCTGGTCTGGCAGCTCTATAAAGCCTTTCGTCGGACACGTGCTCAGAGAAAAGAATGATCTTCTTGAATTTATTGCGTATAACCGGAGGCTGTAGTGTATCGGGGCATGAATAGTGATAGGAATGGCAACGGGGAGACTCGTTTTGCTGGCGTAGCTCAGCCGGTAGAGCAGCTGATTTGTAATCAGCAGGTCGGGGGTTCGAGTCCCTTCGCCAGCTCTTTGTAGCATTTTGGAGATTTCGACGGCACCGTAGTCGGACATTTGAGTAAAACACGGGCTGAATTTTTGTTTTGGGGCAGGTACCCAAGTGGCCAACGGGGGCAGACTGTAAATCTGCTGGCTAAGCCTTCGGAGGTTCGAATCCTTCCCTGCCCACCAGCGGGAGTAGCTCAGTTGGTAGAGCATCAGCCTTCCAAGCTGAATGTCGCGAGTTCGAGCCTCGTCTCCCGCTCCAGTTACTTACTTGACTGCCGCCTTAGCTCAGTGGTAGAGCACTTCCATGGTAAGGAAGGGGGCCTCGGTTCAAACCCGAGAGGCGGCTCTCCGATCAATAAATAAGGCAAATCAATGGCAAAGGAAGTATTTCAGCGGACGAAGCCGCATGTGAATGTG
>JAPPGC010000064.1 GCA_028875125.1 Bacteroidota bacterium
CAACCCAAAATGGCCATTTGTGCCCCCGAGTCAACCCGTACCTGTCGAAGTCAGGGTGTACGCTACAAACCGACATACTCTGGACACGCCCAGCAAGATCTGCAGGGCGCCGGCCATGACCACGATCATCAGCGCTTCCGTAAGACTGTCAGCGTGGTTGGTTAGAATTGCCGCCATGGCCACCATCATCGGTGCGGTGGGACCGGAGATCTGGGCGCGCGTGCCCCCAAAGACCGCGGCAAAGAATCCCACTGCGATGGCGCTGTACAATCAGGCTGGCGCGCCCATACGGGAAGCTAAACCAAATCCAAGGGCTACAGGCAGCGTGATCACCATGCTTGTCAGGCCGCCGAAGAAATCGCCGCGAAGCGCAGTCAGATTGTAGTCAATTTAAAACCCGCTTATTATCATTTACCAGCCAACCTCACTGATGCGCGTAAGTGGGCACGTCAAGTAGCCGAGGGGTGAGATACCCCTAAGCTACTTGACCTTCCCTTATTATTCGCTTACCAAGCGTTCAGCAAACTGAGACCCATTAAGACTTAGTTGTCCCCATAGGTTTATACTTGATCGTCCGAGTACTGCGGTCGCCAATTACTACACCCTCTTTGTTTTTTCTCATTTCCCTAAAGACTTTGTATCCCTCCATGATCGCATACTCCCACAACCTGAGGGAACATTTTTCAACTTCATAACCTTGAACAAATCCCTGAAGCACCTTTAGCAGATCAAATGAAAGTGATTCTTGCTCCTCAAAGAAATTCTGATTTTTAGCTCGGGAAAATATCCATGCACTGAGTCCCTCTTCAATTACCCGAGTTCTTCCTCCGTCCTCAGTTTGGTTAATTTCTGGACGACTTTTTCGTCTCCGTTTAATAAGTCTGCGGAAAATCGGGGACCAGTGAAGGATCGCAGCGTATGACAGGTGAAACACATCATGGAATCTGTAGCCATCGGAGTCCATAATGCTGTCGTTAAGAGGATCTCCGATAAAAACTCCGTTCCATCGCATACGACTTTGCCCCTCCGAGCACTGGATAATCTCAACATGAAAACGTTCCGGCAGTCTTTCTTCAGCTGGAAAATCCTTGTCAAAATCAGGCAGGTCGGCTAAGTTAAACTCCAAAAAGCGCCCACGAACTTTTTCGACATTACGGCAGACAATTTCGGCGAAGGGCATCCCCACAGCTTTTACAGTCCTCATATATTGGTTTGCGAACACGTACAATAGATCCGAAGTCGTCTGGCTATGTCGATTAACTGTGGCAAGTGATGCAGTGGTTTGCCCAAGCTTCAATAGCAGTTCATCAATGGAAGTATTGTCTCCAACGATGGCGATATGTGAGTTCGGGCTATGGGGTGGGTCGCTGGCAACCTGTATGTTCCTGTATATTTCACTCCTTATTTCGCTTGAAAAAATGTTCTGGATCTCGTAATTGAGTCGATTGCACAAGGCATTGAAGTACCAGAGAGTGTCCCCCAGCTCCTCTATCAGATCATCGCGATACCCCGCATAGGCTTTTTCTTCCCTACGATATTTCTTTTCGGTAGCCATAACACTTCCGACTTCTCCGAAAAGACCAAGCAAAACTGTAGACAGATCGCCTTCAGCCAAACTATCGGTTAGTTGGATTTTCTGCCTATAATCGCGCAGGAGTATTGAGTGCGGTTGCTCAAGTTCAATATCAGGTATTGGAATTGGGGTTTGTCAGTCATTGGAGGATCTCTTCCAGTCCAAAGGTTCACCAGCGTAACCTTTTGTACGTAAAGAATCTAACCATTCGATAAAATCATTGACCATACCCGGCGGAAATCTACATCTGTGACCCATTCCCCGTTTGCGGATATCAACGCCATGATAACTAAGAAATTTTTTTGGGACCTCTGGGCCTTCACCTCCCCAGTAATAGTAATGACCATCGCTGATCAGAACCCTATCAACCCCCGTATCATGACTGAGATTAGAGGAGTTTTGCTCGCCTCCTTTAAAGCTATGATGGGAATCCTGCTGATGCCAGTGACCCGTTTCGCTCTTAAAGTAAATATTATCCCCGTAGCACTGCTTCAAACTTCCCCTAAGATTCGGCTTTTTGTGGCGGAACCTCGGATCGTTCCAGTATTCATTGAATGTCATTACCTCAGTAACACACATAGCGTATACAAGGAAGTTACCGCGACGCTGTGCAAAGCTGCCAGTACCAATTATCCAATCTCCAACTTCGGCCTTTTCTCTTATCTTCGGCTTGCAGGTAGCGAGAGTACAGAATCCATAAAAAGGATTGGGAGCGAATCCAAAATCCCGAGCAACCACGTACGAGAACAACTTCACGAATATCACCCTGCTCAGCAGTTATATCTACTGATCCCGCGTGGAGGCCACTGCGAACCATCTGGGCCTTCACAGTTTTCAATTTTCCCTTCAATAGCATCAATGATACGATTCCCAGTCCATCCGACGACTGCATTAGCGTACTTGTCAAGTGCTTCTGGGAGTTCGCAGCCTTTTTCACCGTCTGCCCAGACTCCAACGATGCGCTTGCCTTGTTTCTGGGCATATTCAATTTCCCAGTTCACATAGGCGCTATCCTTTGTCTCTGGGGAGATGTAGACAACAATAGTCGAACATTGCCAAATGCGCGGAGCCAGTATTTCTCTCTTGATGTAGGCTTCCGACTTAGCATTGTTAGGGTTATCGGAACTGATTGAGTAATCACGAATTGTCATTCCCTTGGAAGCAAGCAGATCTTTCAGCTTAGCAAGTCCGGGGTCATCTTCGTGAACATGGCTTATAAAGACATTTTTCGTTTTCTTAGTCATTGTTCTTTGGCCTTCCACTTAAGAAATTGAATTCACGTACACCACAAATCCTAGCGAACCAGTCCTTCCTAATAACAAGGTTGTTGCTGGGAAAGCGGTCCCCCTTCAAACAGCACACTTGGACGGATTGTGCTTGCGCCGCATGCATTTTATATTTGTCAGTACTAATCGGAAGTTATCGACTTGTTCCACAGAAACACAAGTGACGCGGAATGCAGTTTAATCTTCCTGGAGACTAGTGGTGAGAATAAATGGCAACAAACAATCAAATCGAGGTTTACAGGCAGAGGTACGAGACATATCGACATCTTGACCGTCTTCGTTGGCAGATGCTGCAGATTGCGGTCGGCGGTAGTTCTTTAATTCTGGCTTTTGCGCGAGGCGACAGCCAAGCTGATCGGTGGGTATTGGCAGTGGCCGGTTTCTTGCTTATCATGTTCGGACTTGTCATGATTCGGATAGGACATGGAATTAACAGGAACGGCGAGGTGCTTAGCGAAGCCGCAAGTGTCGTTGGAGATGCCGGCATCCCGTCGACCTCAAAATGGTGGAAGAGTATTTCCTTTTGGATCGCTTGCGTATTAGTTGTCTCCGGGATCACTTGTATAGCACTGTCCACTTAACGTCCTTGCGCTTGCAGAATTGTTGACTCACAGATCAATGTGCTTGGCGCAAAACTACCTAAGTCGACTGATTCATTGTTGATGTGAGGTCCATAATTCCCAAACAGTACAGAGTGCACCTAACGCGACTTCGACATTTCCCTTCCGTCGTGTCTGACTTTTTGACCTGATCT
>JAPPGC010000041.1 GCA_028875125.1 Bacteroidota bacterium
AACACGCATCAACGCCCCAAAATACCGACTTGTAAAGTGCCCCACTTCGCTCGGAATACGCAATCACGCTTATTACTGGACTACAGCGTACAGGAACAACACTTCTTCAGCGCCTATTGAATTCCAATCCCGCCATCCGTGCTTTGTCCAGTGATGAACTTCTTGAACCAGTCCCTGCAAGAAATTTGAACCGAAGCATCAAGATGATCAGAAGATTTCGATCATCTATGGCCCATCGAACGATTTCCTATCTATCTCCGGATTTCAGGATTGTACACCCGATCAGTAAAAGTGAACCGGAAGAAGATGTGTCGCTGCTAGATCTTTGCTTTATGAGTCAATCGAATGAGGCGACGATGAACGTTCCGACCTATGCGCGATGGCTAGAAGATCAGAACCATACCCATGCCTACGAATATTTTCGAACGATGCTTAAGATTCTGTCATGGCAGCGTGCGGGAAATCATTGGGTATTGAAAACTCCTCACCATATGGAGTACCTAGACGTATTCCTGAAAACATTTCCAGACGCCAAAGTCATACAGACCCATCGCGATTCCAGAAAGACTTTGCCATCATTTTGCAGTATGGTTGCACATGGCCGCGGTATGTTTAGTGACCACGTGAGTCCCGAAGAAATTGCAAGTCACTGGCACCGGAAAGTACTCCGAATGATTCAAATCACCGAGGACGTTCGATCCAGGTGCGAAATGGATCGATTTATGGATGTATCCTATTACAGCCTGATAGCGGACCCGATTGTGCAACTTCAAAAGATCTATCGGTGGATAGGGATGGATTTCGATGATCAGGCAGTGAATTGTGCAAAGCGTTACATCAAGACGAATCCGAAAAACCGTTTTGGGAGACATTCTTACTGCATGAGGGACTTTGGGTTAACCGAGGAGGATGTCGAAAAAAGTATTTCTGGCTACCGCCAGAAATACCAAATCCCATTCGAATAATTCATATAACTTGATCGTATAGTCAACTCACCCGAATTGAATAGATCGTGAAAAAGAAACCGACTTTAGTTGGAGACGGCACGCCATTCAATGCTCTGGTAACCGCGGTCCGAGATCTGCGGAGTCAGAAGCATTCCGAATTCGCCGTAATTTCTGAAGATACCCGAATAGACGGCACAACCTGCTTTGTAACGGGCGCGAATAGTGGCTTGGGAAAAGCTGCTGCTGTTGAACTTGCCAGGCGCGGAGGAAATATGATTTTGGCGTGTCGTCCGGGGCACAGCGAAATTTCGCAGGAGGTCGCCAATATTTCCGGCTCCACGAGTGTGGAACTGGTCGAAGTTGACCTTTCAGACATCAAATCAGTGCAGCAGCTCTGCGATCTATTGGCATTCCGTAATATCCAGATTGACATTGCTCTATTGAATGCTGGTCTGATGCCTCCCAAGGCAAGAAAATCGCCTCAGGGGTTTGAGATCATGTTTGCAGTTCACTTCCTTTCTTCTCGCATAATGATAGATCGGTGGTTGGAAGATGGAGTGATTCGCCCATCAGCACATCCTGAAAAGACACCGCGAATTGTATTTGTTTCATCTGAAGCACACCGATCCTCCCACATGATTGATTTCGATCGTTTAGGGGAGTTTACAGATTACCGAATGAAGGAGAGTCTCAAGTATTACGGAATTAGCAAATTGCTGCAGAGTATGTATGCCACCCAACTATCTCGACATCTTAACCGAAGAGAAAGGGTCGAAGTAGCCGTGCATTCTATGTGCCCAGGTGGTATCGCTTCAAATATTGCAAGAGACACTCCCGTACTGTTGAAGCCGGTAATTAAGCCGCTTCTGCGGTATCTGTTACAATCTCCCGAAGAGGCGATAAATCCTGTAATTTATCTCTGCTGTTCAAAAGAGGCAGGGGCTACTACCGGAATGTATCTTCACCTGATGCAGCGAAAATCTGTCTCCCCGACTGCGTCCAATCCAGAGAATGGCTCTCTTCTATGGAAAGCTAGTGCTGACCTGATGCAAAGTATTGGCGCCGCTTAGCCTCACAGGCCGATGCCCAACGAAATTGCTAAGTCTGTTCGTCATCTTTGGCTCCTATGCACTCCCAAGCCCATGGCTGAGCGTGTTGATTTGGCCGGCCGTACTGTGGTTGTGACAGGTGCCTCTCCCAATTCTCTCGGGTACGAGACCGCCAAGACTCTTGCGAGTTGGGGAGCGGACGTCATCGCGACCAGCCTACATGATACAAAGGCGACAGAAGTATGCCTCAAGAGTGATCTGAGCGGAGTTGGTGCTGATGGGAACATATCCGTACGCTCTCTGGACCTCTGCGATACAAACAGCGTCTCCAATTTTGCAGAATGGTTTGTCAAAGAATATGACGGCACACTCCATGTTTTACTAAACAACGCCGGAATCCATAAGAACATCTTCAGTCCACGACAAAAGCCGCCCCTCTCGGCTGACGGCGTTGAAATTCACTGGAGAACCAACTATTTAGGGCCTTTTCATTTGACCAATCTGTTACTTCCCAGTCTAAAAAGTGGTGCCCGGAAAAGCGGTGATGCTCGAGTGATCAATGTTGCTTCTCATCTGCACAACCGAGTGAGCAACGAAGAGCTAATCAATCCTACTAAGACGTATCATTCTTGGAATGCCTACGGAGCCTCAAAACTTGCACTCATTCATTTTTCTTTTGAATTGAATCGGCGATTTGAGAAGGAATTCAATCTGCGATCTGTCGCACTACATCCCGGCTCAGTTCATACCAACCTCACCCAAACCCAATCAATCAACGGTCGGATCGGGGCAGTGTTGAATCGTGTGAATTACGCAATGACTTCATTGGTATTGTTGCATCGCAAGCATGGAGCTCAGACTTTGATAATGTGTGCTAGCACCCCCACCTTACAAGGAGGGCATTACTATGAGCGCTGCCGGGTAAAAAATCAAGCAACCAGACTGGGCAGACATCTGCCGCAAAAACATTATGGAGCCAGTCCGAAGCCTGGCTTCATAGTGTCGCCTAACTGCAAATTCATGGGTTTCAGAGAATATACTATTCAGACCGACC
Source organism: Bacteroidota bacterium (assembly GCA_028875125.1). Taxonomy (GTDB): domain Bacteria; phylum Bacteroidota; class Rhodothermia; order Rhodothermales; family Bin80; genus Bin80. The sequence continues at coordinate 3,051 of JAPPGC010000041.1, forward strand.
CTGTTGAAGTCAATGCCTCCAACGAACTTGTTTGGAGGGTGCTGACAAATAAGCAAGAATATGGTGAATGGAATCCATTTACATCAAGAATTCAGACGGATTTTAAGATTGGATCTCCCGTGCATCTCTTGGTGAGGATGGGACCTGCCAAGTTCAGGATCACCGAAGTTCTGTGTGCATTCGACAAGCCCCGTCTTATCGCCTGGGAAAAGAAATTCGGCGCTCGTTGGCTACTGTTCGCCAAGAGAGAGCAGCACATAGAGCCTATTGATGATTCCAACTGTTGCTATTGCAACATTGACATTTTAACTGGGCTGCTCGCACCAATAGTCTACCTTTGTTTTGGAAATTATATTCGCCGTGGGTTCAGAGATGTGGCCAGAGGGCTAAAAGCATTTGTGGAGTCTCAGGTAGGCAAATAGATTAAACTGGAGTTCAGGGTTGAGCCTTTGGGCTACTATCCGAGCAAAGGAGGGTTGTTCAGCTATAAAGGTAAATCAGGAGTTGTGTCTAGCGTCAATTAGAATTTAAGTCGGCGACAATTAGAATTTAAGTTT
>JAPPGC010000010.1 GCA_028875125.1 Bacteroidota bacterium
CTGAAAACAGGGCCTTTTTGGCCTTCAGAGAGTTGCAAACTGTCGAAGTCAGGATCTCTTCGCTGACGTCACATCTGGTGAGTAATGGCAGGAGTCGTTCTTCTTTGGCCAATCTGATAATTGAATTGCAAATATCAGACGTGTCCTTTGAGCTTTCGATTTCCTCAATAACGCTGGAAAAAATAAGCTCGGAGGCCTCAAACACGTCCTCCCACTCACTCGTTCTGTAGAGAATATAGGCTTGGTCCTCGGAAAAATAGCTGGCCGAATATTTCTCTTTCATACTATCGGGATCGTACAGCAGGACTTCTGCAAATGAGAGGTCCTCTTCGGAAACATTCTGGAGCCACTGGTGGAGTAAACCAGTTGCAAATTCTTCCATAAAGGAATCTTTCATTTTCCTCAGACCATTGTTGGTTGGGGGAGTAGGTGCGTGCTAATGCCTTGTTGATCCAACAGATTCTCCAAGTGTTTGTACGCTGCCGCTCCGCTTAGCTCTTGGGACTGCATTCCAAACACTGTGTCGAATTGGTTCGATATTGAACGTGCAACGGCGTTGGTATCGCAGGATTTTCCCAATTCCCTAGCCATTGAGGTTATCCCTCGGTCGGCGATACCGCAAGGAGTGATTCTGCTGAAGTATCGCAAGTCTGGGGCAATATTCAATGCGAGTCCATGCGTGGTCACCCAGCGGCTGACATGGATACCAAAGGCGCAGATCTTTCGCTCAGTCCCTTCCTCGCCGACCCACACCCCTGTTCGCTTGGGCACACGGAATCCTGTCAAGCCAAACTCTTGAAGGGTGCGAAGGACGATTTCCTCCAAGTCTCGCATGAATCGGTGCAGGTCGCGGTATAGTCGATCCAGATCCAATAAGAAATACGCTACCAGTTGACCTGGGCCGTGGTAGGTCACATCCCCTCCACGATCAATGTAGACTACTTCCGCATCCCCCGGGGCGAGGAGATGCTGGTCGTCGCCACTTTTGCCCATGGTGAAGACAGGGGGGTGCTCAAGTAAAAGCATGACGTGGGGTAGGTACTCCCCGTTTCTCTTGGCTTGGATAAGGCGATCTTTGATCGCTTCCTGGAGCGCCCAGGCAGGCCGGTAAGCCACACGACCCAGGTGATAAACAAATGCCGTTTCTGGTCCAGACACTTTAGTGTGAGAAGTTCACGCGGAGGTTGAATCCGCCGTTAATCTTGGTATAGGGAAGTCGTCGACTGTCTCCGATAAAATCCTCGTACTCAACAAACAGGTCAGCCGAAACGACATTGCTGAATTGATAGCCAATTTTGGGCTGTGCCAGTATCCTGGACGTACTGGTCAGTACATCCACAAAAGGCTCATCCAGTGCGCGCGCAATATCAAATTCTCGATCAATCGCTGCAAATTCCATAGCCCGGCGGATGTAAAAGCTGCGGTCATCGTTAGCGGATCTGGAAATTGTAATGGACATGTTGATTCGGTTGTTGAGTGTCCGGCGCAGGAATGGGAGCCGCATTCCGGTTTTGGCCCAGGATGCGGTAATTGAGATCTCGTTGGTCCGATTTTCATTGACCACGTTGTTGGTCGTACTCAGGGAGTATGAATTTGACTTATTCCATGCCACCTCGGTCTGAATACTGCCCTTGAAAGAAAGATTTATCGCAATTAACGGCTGGAATCGTTCGTTGAGCCGTGCTGCATCAATTTCCTCCGAGGGAATAGTAAAGGCGATAACAGGGCCGGTGGCCAGGCGAAAAGCATCCAATTGGCCGCCACGGAGATTGGATCTGGAGTCTGACGAGAAATCGGCGGTATAGCTATGACGTAACGTGGCCGATTGCGCGATTCTTCGAATGATTGGCCACTTGGAGATTCCCGAGTACGTGACGTTCCAGTTCGGCAGTGGGAAGGGCATGGAGCCCCCAGCTCCAAGTGTAAGATAACTTGACCGAAAATCTTCGTACACGAGTCGATTAGTCAGGGCAGATGAGAAAAGTGTGTCGGGCAATATGCCGTCTGATACACAGGCTTCTCCACAGTCTGCGCGGAACTGCTCCAATTGTGCCATAAACAGATCGCTGTAGGAGGCGCCAAGCGCCCAGGCAGATATGGAAATGTTACCGCTGCGGGTTGTATCTGCCCCGGGTTGCCCGTCGTCTAGGATTCGGTAGGTGAGATTCTCTCGGTCGCCGTTTTCCATTCTCCAGTTGAGTGAGATCCGTAGGCTGGATGACAGGTTGAGTGAAGTCTGGGCAGACCACCGATTCACATCGTTGAGTGCATCGGTAACCTGTAGACGTTCGTTGAGGATACGGCCTTGTTCGGGTGAGATAGTACGATCAAGTCCCAGCCTGTATCTAAGTGAAGGCCCCTCACCGTCGAACACCGCATCGCGCAGTCTGTAGTTGACCTGTACGGTTCCATTTTCGTCCAGGCGGCCGATGTTATTGGCCGAAGTCTGGCGTGCTCCAGTATAGCTCACTGATAAATCCCGGACGCCTGTGATGGCGAGTAGCAATCGACGTGTGAGTGCTTTGGGGGTCAGGCCCGGGGGAAATTGGAATCTCCGTCCGCGTGTGGTGTCTTCTGTCAGGGTTTGGGGCTCATCAAATGCCGGTATATCTATGGACGGCGTGTCGTCGGGATCGGCTAATTCAACGTCAGGTACCTCTTGTGTGGTAGTTGTGTCGGCTATCTCGGCTCTTTGACGTTCTAATTCTCTTTCTCTGCGTCTCTGCTCACGACGCTCCCTTCGTTCAGTCTCTTTTTGTTGGCGGCGAGACTGCGCAGCAGCCTCGGCAGCGCGCTGCGAATTCTGGAGTCGCTGATAGAAGCCAAACTTTTCAAACAAATCCTGTGGGCGCAGGCTAAGACCTGCTCGGAGAGAAATGTTAGTGCTGATCCGAGCCCCGGTGTTGTTGCCTACTGATCCGTTTGACCAGCTAAAGTTTGCTGCGTAGGTCATATCCTGCACCTGCACCCAGGACAGAGCCCTGTAACGCTGAAGGCGTGGGCGAAAGGTTGCGTTTAGTTGGGAGCTATAAGATTCCGGGCGAACAGAGGGCCCACCTGGTACGCCGCCCCCGAGTGCCTGTCTGAACACCGGCCCAAATTTGCGATGCCGCAGACCGGTGAGTTCAAATGCGCTCGACCCGATCTGTGATTTATCAATTATTCCTTCTTCAAGCAGTGAGGCCAGAGATGTATCATCAAGTCGGGACTCTGCTCCAGTGGAATCGACAAGAATGACGGAGTAAAGTGTGTCTACCCCAATTGCATTCAGGCTCTGGTTCGTGCTTGAATTAATAGTCAGATTCAGGAACCCGAATGGGTTGTACTGGAATCCGAAGGTTCGGGAATGAGTGAACTGGTGCTGTGGGCGAACGGGGAATTGTACATCTAGGGGCAACTCAGAGCCACGTCGACGAACCGGATCGGGGCGTTGCTTTGAAGAACTGAATACACGATTCGCAGTCAAGCTGTAATCCATAGAAGTGGGCAGGTAGTTGAGACCAATACTGCTTAACAGCTTCAGCACAGGTATCTCCTCCAGCCACGAAAACAGTCGTAACACGCGTGGGTTACGTACTTGTAGACGATAATTCAGTGAAGAATTCCACCGCCAGGAGTTTCGAAAGGACTGCGTGGGCGTGCGTCCTTCGGTATCTGCGTGTGAATAACTGAAAGCGAGTCCATCAACTGTATTGCGCAGCAATCGCGAACGTGATCCGTTCTTGTTAATTCGTGCAGTGTACGAGGACGCCCTGGAGAACGTCTGGGCCTCTACGCGAATCTGATCCTGACGGGCAGAAATCTCCTCGCTGGATAACGTAGAATCCGCGGCGATAGCATCTTGGAGGCTGCTCACGCGTATATCACCACGGTTTGGATCAAATCGTGGAACACTGGAATTTTCCTTCACTTCTACGCTGATAGGCAAGGTCCATCCAAACTGTTCGGGAATGAATTTGTCCACATTCAATTGGGAGTTTACGGTCCAGTTTTGGATGTTAAGTTGTTCTCTGTCTGCCAGTGTACTCGAAAGTCCACCAAAACCATCCGATTGAATACGCATTGAAAGCTTCACACGTGCAAGATCAGCTAACTTGACGTCCGCAGTTCCATAAGTTGCATAGCCCACTTCTTGGTCATACCCGGAAACCCGGAGTTCATTTACCCACATATTTGCATCAATCACCGCCTGTTCTTCCCCGGAGGCGTTACGGATTCCGATCACGATGGTATTTATCCGGTTAAGGTTGGGCGTTCCGCGAATTCCAATTCGTGTGCCCGGTGGGGCAAACTCTGCTATGACAGACTGGAAGTTTCCGTGCTCATCGCTCCAGAACACCTCTGTGGGATTAAATCCGGCACCAGACTCGTCCTCGTAAGTGTCACGCAGGAATTTCATCTGGTTCAGTGAACTCAGAACGATGTTGACGGAGTTGAGGTCAATCATGGCCTGACCATCTGGGTCAGGGTTGGGTTGATTGGTGCGCCACAGGTAATCGGCGCGTTCGCTTGTCCCATCGGGCAATTTGTACAGTGGGCTGGGAGTAAGTGGTTGTTCATACTCGTAATAGTCCGAGCCTTCGTTTGCGCCCAGTCGCATAAAAAACCTCACTGCTTCCCGGTCTTCAGCCTCGAGGGGTCTGCCGTCAATGGTCCCGTCAAGGTGTAGAAACATGCGCAGATTTCTGTATTTGAGAAAATTCTGAGGAGAGGTGTAGGTGCGGTAGACTGCAAGATGCCGGTTGGCACGAAGATTACTTGCACGAATAATCATGGCTTGTTCTCTAGCATCTACAATGCTGCCCGATTGTTGATCACGGATGCGGTTCCTGACCGCACCTTTTGGGATCTCATAGTTGGGATTCTCCTCGTTGTTGATGCTCTCAATACTGATTCGCGCTCCCGTAAGCGGATCCTCAGGTGGAACAGGTTCACCGTCAATATCAGTTGCGTTGACCAAATCATTCGCTCGCCATTGACTTCCAACGAGCTCGAGTGTCGCAAATCGTAAGGTTATCGGGGCGGTATGTCCAGTAGTCCAAATGCGGATAGACTCCATGAGTGTGAAGTCCTGAATACTCCCCACACGTCTGGTGAAATTCTTCACTGGAATGCGTACCAGATACCATCCGGTCCCCCCGCCTCCCGGCGATTCGATTTCATTGATAACGTAATCGTCAGTGTTCTCGGGCCGAGCCAGTTCATCCAGGGTTGCGAGATTCAGCGGTACTTCATATTGGAAGTAGCTGTTATCGGTGTCACTGGCAGAGTTCAGGTTGATGTCCTCGGTATCGGGTATTCGAGAGTTTCCACTGTTATCTCCGCCGCCGCCCAGTTTGTTCTGAGCATCAAAGGTATTCAGTTCATGTCCTGCGAAGAATCGGGAAAATCTTTCCTGTATAGTGGCCCCACCGGGATAAAATTGATTGTTGTTGAAAAAACTTTCGTTTAGGAAGTAATAGTAGTCGTCGGCAGACGGATCCAGTAGGGCTTTTGCCTTTTCCCGAGCCAGTACCTCGGGATATCTAACACTGACGGTATTATCCAGAGACGCAAGAAAGTCGGCAAAAACAAATTGTTCGGTGCCTGCACCGCCCTCCTGTTCAAATTTGTTATTGGGAAATGAGGGTAGGCCGTCCAGTCCAACATCCTCGGTAATGCGTTCGCCTTCTTCAATGGGGTTAATTTTTTGATTCTGTTGTCCAGTAGACAATCTGGCCAGACTACCTACCGATCCGACCTCGGACAGTGATAGGCCATCCTCGGTGTTGAGCTTGTTGTCGGGGATCACATCTTCGCTAATGCGGCCAATATCAATGATCAGCTTTGCGTTTGGGTCTGTTTCTCCCTTCTCGGGAAACGGTCGCATCACAAATTCGACAAACTCAATATTCTTTGAAGTGAAGTCGGTATTTCCTTCTGTTAATCGTTGCGTAATGCCTCCCCAAGCCTCGCGAGGATTATCCAGGAAGCGTCCTAAGTCACGATTATAATTGTAGGGGCCCCGTCCATGCGGCGTAAAATAGACGTCAAATGTTGTAAGGAAGCGGTCACTCTGCAGGGTTTCTCGGTTAGGGAACACCTGTTGAGGTGTGACAAGCCGCACTGCATCCTCGAGGTCTCCTTCGAATTGGTTCAGGGATGACGCATTAAGGGTATACCAACCCATGATTGATCGTCCCTCATTATGCAGGGGGATATCTACACCTCCCAGATCACTGTGCATACCAATAATGGGAGCACTACTAAGCAGCCATGCGCCTTGGCGCGTCAGTGAAATCAAATTCTCAAACCCTTCAAAGTCGTCTACATAGGAGACCCCTTGTGTCTCATCTGGGAAGAAATCTAGTCCGTTCTTACGAAGCTCACGCCGTTGGTCTTTAAAGGCATTGGTCAATACGTGTCCCGGACGCAGTTGGGCAAATTCGCCGACCACTGTGATTGAACTCTCCTCTTTGGTTTGGATCAGGGGTAACCAGTCCACTGCCCTAGTAAGCCATCGAGGTTCGAGTTGCAGTCGTGTATCTGTGCCCCAAATCACATTAGAGACGGGCTCCTCTCCGACGCGGAATTTATCAGTGATGGATTTCTGGCTCAGCCGCATTAGAGTTCCGCCGGCAGTAAATTCTTCGCGTGGAGTGTACTCCAGCCTGGCACCGAGAAGAGTTTTCTGCTGGAGGTTGAAGAATGAGTTTTCCTCGTAATCAATTTCGATGTCGCGGCCGGCAGTCTGGTGAACAGGATTAATAATTGTAACCGTGCCCCCCAGATAATCCACGATGTAGTCTGCCCCCTCTATGAGTGTGTTGCCTCCCGAAGAAACACGCACGGATCCTTCAACAAGGCCGGAATAAGCTCTCAGGTCGTAGAAGGAAGGGATACCGCCCTTGTAGGAACCTTCAATAGTGTAAATATTCTTGCCGGTGTTGCGAATAGCATTCAGTTGCTTTTGGGTATAGAGCTCCTTGAACACGTACAATTCCTTTGCTTGTGCGTTATCTTCGTCATTGAGTCCACTGGCATCAATCAATGCTTCCATACGCGCTCCGAAGGGCTCGAGGTATGGGAAAATCAAAAATCCATCGCCGGGGATAACCGAATAGTTGGGCAGGAAATCGAACAGATTATCCGGTTTTTGGGCACCATCTTCGTTGAGGCGGTCAAGTCCTAGTACCTGGATTAGCGTTTGCTGTCCTGTGACGCCCTGAATAGTCTGTGTAGCGGCTTGGCCGGGCGGCTCAAAGCTGATATCCAAAAGAAACTCGGTTGGTAAGAGCCCACGCTCAAGTTCATAGATGTTACGCATTTCCAGATACCAGGCCGCGGGGTTCAGCTCATCTACTTCCCCCAGGTTCGCAGGCTGCTGGAGGTTAACCGGTTTGAGCAGCTTCAATACAAGACGTTCACCAACTTGGCTATTATCTCCACCGCCGGTTTGACTGGAAAAATCACCTACCTGAAACTCTGTTCCTCCAGCGAGGTAGCGAAAGGATACTGCAAGGGCCTCGCTTTCTTGGATAGTCTGTCTGAGGGTGATGAAACCCAGGCCCTCATCCAGATCATAGTCGCGCCCTATCTCAAGTTTTTTGAACTGTCCCACCTGGTAATCCACGGTAGTCAGGGGCTGCTCCATAGCAAAACTCTCAAGATAGTCCTGAGGCACGGCAGATCCCAAGCGCAGTTCATTCTGCAGCTCCATAGCATCGTACTGATCCAGATTACTGTTTGGGTGAAGCTCGTCCGTATAACGGTTTGCCTCTGTTACGATTCGTGCAGGTTCACCCAGGTCTACGACTGCAATAACCTGCCGGACATTTTGCTCTTCCGGGGAGACCGGCGTTAATTTCCAGACTTCAAGATCCGTGATGTGTGAAAAGACTGCGTCCAGGATGATGTCGGGAGGATCGCTCAGTGCATCATTCCAGCGATTGCGGAAGTAGTAACTGAGGAAATAGTGCTTACGTTGATTATAGTCAGTTGGCTTGCGGCTGAATTCTGAAGTTTCGGCCCCACCATCCAGTGAGAGACTATTTGATTGTCCCTTTTCCTGGCTAGCTACTGTTGTTAGCCGAAAGGCTCCCAACTGAAATTCAGATTTTATACCAAACAGGCTTTGTCCACCCCGGATCAATGTAGATGGTGTCTGCAGGAAAACGTTACCGGCTTCAATGCTCTGGATAATTTCGTCCTCATAGCCGGTATAGACAAGCTTCAGTTGGTTTTGATAGTCAAAGTCACGGTTCGTATCCCAGTCGACATTCACCTGCATCTTGTCCCCGATTGTTCCGGTAACTCCGAGGCGCAAATCCATTTTGAATTCTGGGGACAGCTGTGATCCCCGTCCTACAAGGACTTGTTGCGCATTCTTTTCGTAAACAAATGCTGGTCGGATATCTGCGCTGCCATTGACGCGCAGATCTACTTCATTTTTTCCAAAGATGGTCGTGAATCCACTTTGGCGTCCACCGGGTACAGAGATGGATAGCCCCAGGCCACGACGCTGTCTTTGCTCGAGAGATAGTTGACGCTCAACTAGGCTACGCCAGTTTCGGTCAAGGGCTGCGGACAGCTTTTCATCCCGGTACTGTTCCCGGGTAACGTGTATGGCATACCTGACGTCCTTTCCGGCCACCTGTTCTGTGATCCTGTAGAATGAACCAGTGACAGAATCCAGTTCAACCTCATGTCGCCAGCCGGGAAACAGCCCGGGTCCGAGCGATCGCTGCACCCACCGGAATGTTGTGGCTGATCGCCCGGACGGTCTCAAGCTTGACAGATATCGCTTAGCACGTTCGTTGGTGTCAGGTGGCGCAAGCGAGTCGATGCGGGCCAGAAAAAGGCTGTCCAGGCCCAGGTTCAGTGCCATAGTCCGGACGGAATCCCGGCCCATACGGAAGAGCATTGAGCGCAGCGAATCAATCTGATACAGCGTTACACTGTCCGTATCTGCGACGGCGAAATCCGAGAACGTATCTTTTCGCCAATCTTCTTGCGCGACTGCATGCGCCAGTAGCATCCAGATCAGCACAGCCCCCCCAGTGTATACCACGAGTTGGCGCGCGGCGAAGAATCTGCGTCCGTTCGTTTGCATTCGGTCCTGCTGACGAGCGTCTATTTACTGTTTACTCGACCTTAAATCCTCAGTGCTCGTATCGGTAGTTGCTGATATGCAGGTCCTTTTTTTGTACGTTAAAGGCGGATGACGAATTAAACACGTGCAACGCAATGTTGAAAACCATGTTCAGACCATTGAAAGTGTTTTCTTGTAGCTCGATCCTTCTTACGGGCTTACTTATGGGTTGTGCACCTCCGCAGGAGGACGCAATTCGCGAAGTACTTCTGATGCAGCAGGACGCATGGAATGCAGGAGATATTGAGACTTTTATGCAGGGCTATCTGAATAGCGACAGTTTGCGCTTTGCAGGATCAAGTGGGGAGATTCGGGGCTGGCAGTCAACGCTGGAGAGGTACCACCGCGTATATCCCGATCGTGCAGCGATGGGTACGTTAACGTTTGATCTTCGAGAAATTCGTATGCTTAGCGACAAACATGCCATGGTCTTTGGTGCTTATGCTTTGGAGCGGGAAAATGATCAACCTACCGGGCTCTTCACACTGATTCTTGATTATACCGAAGGAGGTTGGCGTATCGTTCATGACCATACTTCTGCGGACCAGATCCCTGATGATGTACACGATAGTGTCGAATGAGTTGTAACAATTCGCATTTACAGGATAAGACGGTGGTCATAACAGGTGCGGGCGGTCGATTAGGTCAGCGCCTGGTTGCACGTTTTGGAGAGATCGGAGCATGTGTGGTGTCTATTGGACGTGTGGATACTACACAATTAGCCCTGGACCTGACTAAGGAAGCCGAGGTCACAGATGCTTTTGCCCGTATCAAGGATCAGTATGGTCGTATTGATGTTTTGGTGCATGCGGTTGGGATGTGGAATGAGTGGCCTCTGCTGGACACTAGACTGGAAGATTGGGAGCGCATGATGCGTGTGAATCTTACGTCCAGTTTTTTGTGCTTTCGAGAAGCAGCCCGACACATGCTCCCGGAAGGAGGGACATTAGTAGGCATATGTGCTCGTTCAGGCCTTGAAGCAGCTTTGGCGCGCGGAGGGGCTTATGCTGCAAGCAAAGCGGGGTTACTACGGCTGGTTGAGGCGGTTGCGTCGGAATATCCTGTACTGCGCACGTACGCTCTTGCACCGTCAATCATACGATATGGCAAAAGCACAGGTACAGGTGTTCGTGCTGATGACCTGATTGAGCTAGCAATCCAGCTATGCTCCGAATCTGCAGCGGCACTTAGCGGAACTGCACTGCAGGCCTATGGGGATCGGTAAATAACAGGTAAGTTCATATGACCGAATTGGATCAAAAATCTTCCGAATCATATATTCGCACGCTGATCCGCGTCTTTGCCGCTCAAGGGATAATAATGTTAATTTTGTGGCTTTTGCACGCAATCTACAACTAGGTCATGCATCCGATTAACTGGCTCATTGTGGCGGCCTACCTCGCTTACGTTCTATGGGACGGGCTTCGTCGTTCCAGAGACACTGATCGCCTCAAAGGATATTTTCTGGCAAACCAGAGTCTTCCTTGGTGGGCCGTTGGACTTTCGGTCATGGCAACACAGCTCTCTGCCGTGACTATGATTGGGACCACAGGCCAAGGCGCGACCGATGGTATCCGCTTTATTCAGTTTTACTTTGGTCTACCCTTGGCTATGGTGATCCTGGGGGTTACGCTGGTGCCGTTTCTGCATCGGAGTGGAGTGTACACGGCGTACGAGTATTTGGAGAAACGTTTTGGACCCGGGACACGGTCGCTCACCAGTTTTCTTTTTTTGATGTCCCGCGGCTTGAGTTGCGGGACCATACTCGCTGCACCGGCAGTAGTTATGGCGGCAGTGTTTGGGTGGGACCTTACCCTAAGTGTAGCCGTGATCGGAATCCCTACGGTGCTGTACACGATGTTTGGCGGTATTCAGGCAGTGGCATGGGCGGATGTAAAGCAAATGGTGCTGATAGTACTTTCTCTTGCAGCTGTCGTGGTTGTTCTTCTCGTAAAGATGCCGGTGAACCCTCACGATGCTCTTCAGATTGCCGGGGCTACCGGCAGGCTTCAAGTATTTGATTTTTCATTCACTCTTAACGAGACATACACATTCTGGTCTGGACTTCTGGGAGGAACGTTTTTGATGTTGTCTTATTTTGGGACAGACCAGAGTCAGGTGCAGCGCTACTTGGCGGCCCGTTCGGTTGTAGAGGCGCGACGCTCCCTTCTGATGAGCGCCTACTGGAAAATTCCACTCCAGTCTCTGGTATTGCTCATTGGGGTTCTAGTATTTGTTTTCTATTTATTTCAGGCACCTCCCCTCCTGTACAATCCGGCGCATGAAGCTGCGGTGCGCAATCACGCTCCGCAGGAGTATGCCGAACTGGAAAGTCAATACGGCACAGAGTTTACGGCGCGAGTAGCCGCTGCCGAGGAGGTTGCTGCGGGCTTGCCAGGTGCAACCGAGCGGCTGGAAGCACATGAGAGCAACGTAGGTAACTTGCGTAACGATGCACTTAATCTCGTACGCGAAGCTACCGGGGAGGAATCCGTCAGAGATGTGAATTATATCATGCCGCGCTTCGCCCTGGATATTCTTCCCCTGGGATTGACCGGGCTCTTCATTGCGGCGATAATGGCTGCTGCCATGTCCAGTATCTCTTCCGAACTCAATTCACTTTCTACGGCAACAGTAATTGATTTTTATCGGCGATGGATTCGCCCGGATGCTCCTGAGCGTCACATGCTCTGGGTCAGTAAACTAGCCACAGGTTTCTGGGGGATTTTTGCATGTTTTGTAGCTACTTTTGCGGTGACCCTGGGTTCGTTGATTGAGGTTGTGAATCGGTTTGGTTCTTTCTTCTATGGTTCAATCTTGGGAGTATTTATTCTTGCAATGGTCCCTGCGGGGCGTGGTGTGGGGGCCTTTTACGGACTGATTGCGGGGATGGGGGCTGTTGCAGCAGTCAATTTTTTGGCGCCGGAGGTCTCCTTTTTATGGCACAATGTGGTTGGAGCTGTGACGGTATTTTCCGTTGGTCTGCTTTTTTCATGGTTCCGACATAACGTCGCGCCCGGCAATAGCTCGGGATAGTGTAGCTTCGTCCGCATAGGTTAGGGTGAGGCCAACAGGGATTCCCCGTGCAAGGCGTGTAATCTTTATTCCGAAGGGCTCCAGCAACTGGGCTAAGTAGAAAGCGGTCGTATCTCCTTCCACAGTGGGGCTTATCGCCAGGATTATCTCGGAAATCTCCGAGTCCGGTTTTCCAATGCGTTCAAGTAAGGAACGGATATTCAAATCATCTGGACCAACCCCGTCCAGTGGTGAGATCACTCCTCCCAGTACGTGATATGTACCACGATACTCGCCCGTCCGCTCGAGCGCAAGAATGTCCTCGGGATCCTGTACGACACAAACCATGTCTACGGCCCGTTTGCTGGAACTGCATATGATGCAGATCTCCGTATCCGTAATGTTCCGGCAGACACTGCAGGCGCGAACGCGTTCTTTAACCTCCAGCAATGCAGTTGCAAGTTGGGACACTTCTTTTTTTGGCATTTTGAGAACATGTGCAGCCAGTCGCCGCGCACTCTTACGGCCGATAGTGGGGAGCTTCGAGAACTGCTCAATCAGTATTTCCACCGATTCTGAGGCGAATTGCATTACTCAGAGTCCAAACTTGGAGAGGTCCATATTTTTCGGGAGAAAGTTTCCGGCCTGATCGCGGAGTTCGTTCTGTGCAGCTTCGCCAGCTTCTTCAAGGGCTTTGTTTACGCCTGCTATGATGAGGTCCTGCAGCATTTCAATATCCTCCGGATCAACGATATCGGGATCCAACTCAACTTTGACAATGCGCTGGGATCCGGTGGCAGTCACCTTGATCATTCCGCCTCCGGCTTCCGAGGTGGCTGTGATCCGGCCGACCATTTCTTGTACACTGGCCATCTGTTTTTGCATTTCGGCCATTTTTTTGAAAATATTTGACATTGTTGTATTGTTGCTTAGGGTGTGGGATTATTTGCTAGGCGAAGGTCAAGGGCTTCGGTGAGCAGCCGTAGGCTGGGGAATTGCCTCTTCAGTTTTTCTATTTCGGCATTCCAATCGGGGTTCATTGAGGGAAAGAGCTCCGGTCTAACGACGAAATCAACTTCAAGGCCGTTAAGGACGGAGATTGACTGCATGGATTTTTTAATGGCTTCCAGCATATTTCCATCTCTTGCAACGCCCTGGACAATATCGTTGGCAACTGCGACCTTCAGGGTATTGCCAGACGTGTTTATGGCACGAGAGTCCATCATGGTCTGGACGCCTTGTACATTGTTATGTTTGGCCAGGACTGTCAGGACCTGCGACCAAGCCTCCTCGAGGTCTGGCTGGGGAATTTGATCGGGCTGAGGCTTTCCCTGCTGTGGTTGAACGGGAGAGTGGTGTGTTTGCTCGGGGGTGTTTTTTTTTCGTCGATGGCGATCCAGGACGGATTCACCTCCAATGGCATGGGACTGCGGGGCGCTTGTATGTGGAGTGTCCGAAGTAGTGCCGGTACTACGGGGAGAAGGGGCGGGTTTTGTTCCTGAGGGGGGAGTGTGTCTGGGAGGAGGCGTGTTTTGTGTGGGCAGTGGCATCGCAGTTGCGGTAACCGGCCGCTGCACAGGTGTATGCTGTACCATACGCTCCAGACGGCGAATCTGTGCCAATGCGTCCGACAGATCGACACTATCCCCCAAGCGTACCATCTTGACCATGGCCAGCTCTACTGCCAGACGGGTAGAGGTAGAAGTTGGCAGCCTGCTCTGGGCTTCATCTATGACCATCAGGATTCGGAGCAGCACGGTTTCGGTAAATTCATCGGCAGCTTCCACATACCGTGCACGCAGCCTTTTACTAACATCAATCAGGGCATCCGTACCTAGCGTAACGGCAATCAACAGGTTTCGTACATGTTCTGCCAGACCGCTGAAAAACTCTCTCACATCGTGTCCATCCGACATGATTCTTTCGGTGAGGCTGAGCATAGGGCCCGCTTCCCGCTGTGCTATGTACCGTGTGGCCTCGAAGTACAGTTCTACGTCTACCACACGCAGTGCACCGGCCAAAGTGGAGTACTTAAGATTTGATCCACAGAGTGCCACAGCCTGATCAAAGACGCTGAGTGCATCGCGCAGGGCACCATCTCCTTTGTTAGCAATGAGATGGAGCGCATCTTCATCTGCGGTGACCCCTTCACTCTTGCAGATCTTACCCAGATGATCGACAATATCTTTTGTTGGAATACGCCGGAAATCAAAACGCTGGCAGCGGGACAGGATAGTTGGAAGAACTTTATGTGGCTCTGTAGTTGCAAAAATAAAGAGTACGTGTGGTGGAGGTTCCTCCAATGTTTTCAGAAGTGCATTAAAGGCCGCAGTGGTGAGCATGTGTACTTCGTCAATGATGTACACTTTGCGACGCCCTCCTTGTGGTGGAACACGAACATTTTCACGTAACTCGCGGATATCCTCCACGCGATTGTTGGAGGCCGCGTCTATCTCAAAGATATTCAGACTTCGCTGTGTTTCGAAGTCTTTACAGGAGTCACAATTCAGGCAGGGTTCGACTTCTCCGTCGGACTTCTCCATACAATTAATGGCCTTCGCCAGGATTCTGGCTGCAGTAGTTTTTCCAACACCGCGAGGCCCGGTAAAGAGGTAAGCATGGGCTAGCCGTCCCAGTTTGAGGGCATTTATCAGTGTCTGGACCACATGTGACTGCGCCACGAGGTCCTCAAAGACCTGTGGACGGTATTTGCGGGCGGTGACCAAGTACTGCGATGACGCCATGAACTGATTTGACTGCATTATATACGGGGCAGGCCCTCCCACAATGCAACAAAAGTGTTTCTAAGGGGTTCGGACGAAAATCGAGCCTTAATGTGATGTTTACAGCGCTGGGAAAGTTGCTTTACGCGACGTTGAAGGCTTGTGTTTTATCTTATTAAACAAGAATTGGGGTAAATTTCATGTCTCTAAGGGTTACCTGGAACAGCGAAAACGACGCTAAGGCTGCGATTTTGGATGGCAGGATTGATAGTTCGAATACTGCTCTCTTCAAGCAATCTATCCTTGAGGGCACGACGGATGAAGATCGTGTACTCATCCTGGAGTTCAGCAAGGTAAACTTCATCAGCAGTGCAGGCTTGCGAGTTGTTCTCGAGCTAGCGAAAGCATTCAGGCCTCCCAAATCCTTTTCTGTTTGTGGTTTGTCTTTTGCAGTACGGGAGGTTTTTGAGATCAGTGGATTTGATCAGATTGTAAGTGTCTACGGGACGCTGGAGGAGGCACGGTCCAAGAGCTGAACTCTCCGGTTCATAGCGGTACGCTCCAAAGCACTCGTTGTTTAGTGTTATGAGGGGCGGGAGTATTTGAGAAACATAAGCTATTGGTCATAGTCATGCCACAGTCTGCTTCCAGTGCAATTTCGGCTCAGGATCGTGCTTCGGTTCTGCATCCCTTTACGTCATTGGGTACCCACAATCCCATGGTATTTACCCACGGAGAGGGTTTGTGGGTATTTGATGAGCACGGGAATCGTTATCTGGAGGGTGTGGCAGGTTTGTGGTCAGCTTCGCTCGGATTTAGTGAGAGTCGGCTAGCTGATGCAGCCTATCGGCAGTTCCAGGAACTGCCATTCATGCATATGTTTGCGTCGGCAAGCCATCCACCTGGTGTTGCCTTGGCAGAGGAGCTACTCCGTATAGCTCCGGTGCCTATGGCTAAAGTATTTTTTGCAAACTCAGGGTCGGAGGCAGTCGATTCAGCCGTGAAAATGATCTGGTTCTTCAATAACGCACTGGGACGCGTAAAGAAGAAAAAGATTATTGCCCGTCGGGACGCATACCATGGCTCATTGATTGCTTCTTCAAGTCTAACTGGACTACCAAAAAACCACAAACTATTCGATCTTCCGCTTCCAGGGTTTTTGCATACCGCCAAACCACATTACTACCGGTGTGCACATGAAGGTGAGTCAGAGGAGTCGTTTGGGGCCAGATTGGCTTCGGAGCTAGACGAACTGATCACCCTGGAGGGTCCGGAGACGGTAGCGGCATTCTTTGCCGAACCAATCATGGGCGTGGGAGGTGTGATTGTTCCCCCAAAAGGTTATATCAAAGCGATTCAGCATGTTCTGAAGAAGCACGATGTATTATTGGTTGCTGATGAGGTAATATGCGGGTTCGGTCGGACCGGAAATATGTGGGGAAGTCAGACTGTCGGCATGGAGCCGGACATACTAGTAACAGCCAAGGCGCTTTCGGCTTCCTATTTACCGATTTCTGCGGTCATGGTCAATCAGAGAGTCTATGACGCGTTGGAGTCAGGGAGTGATCAGGTTGGTGTTTTTGCTCACGGGATGACTTATACCGGGCATCCTGTTTCTGCTGCTGTAGCACTTGAGTGCCTGAAAATCTATGAAGAGAGGAATATTCTGGAGCATGTGCGAACTGTTGGTGCCCAGCTTCATGAAGGTTTGCGGGATCGTGTTGCCCCTCATCCACTTGTTGGGGAAGTACGTGGGAGAGGATTGGTGGCAGGTGTAGAACTCGTTGCAGATAAGCGCACACGCGAGCAGTTCCCGTCATCACTCGGAATGGGGACAAAACTTCGGGCAGAAGCAATTAATCGTGGTTTGATTCTCCGGGCCATGGGAGACACATTGGGAATTTCGCCGCCGCTTATTCTTACGGAAGATGACGTGGAATTCCTGTTGACTGCGCTGTGTGAGGCATTGGATGCCACGCAAGACCAATTGCCTGCTTAGCCTCTCGAGCACATACTGAGGCTTCTGGGTACGCTTGATTTGTCAGTGGTTCTACGGAACAGACACTGACCACGGTATCCTGGATTTGTGTAGACATTCATTTCGAGAGCACGATTCTATTCCAAATCGTGGCGGATGAAAGATTGGGGGTTCCGACCGGACCTAAAAGAACCCCAGAACACTTGCATTTACGTAACCGCGTACCCCATTAGGCAAGCTTACCTCTGCACCGAGATCCGTTTGTCCAATAAACGACACTTTTACTCCCTCGGGTACGTCAATGCTTCCGGTTTCCGTGACAAGCGTTGTGGATTCAATAATGGCGGCGCCTTGAATTGAACTTCGCTCACCGGAAACCAGTGCTGCGATCAAAAGAAGTAACAGGCCAACTCCCAGCGCTCCTGCGCGTGCACGCCTGTGCCAGTTGTTGCGCGTCTGTGACCAGATGTAGTGAGCGTACAACAGGCAGGCAATCAAGTAAAACCCCAGACCTGAGATTAGAAACCTCAGAGCACTGTATTGGCCGAACAAAGTGTACCACCAAGCCCGCCAGAATGGCGTAGGAAGCTCGGAGAAGGGACTCTGAATCTTGGCTTCCACAATCTGGATGTTATGCAGGAGTTGTGGATCATCTCCCAGTAGACGTCGCGCAAGCTCATAATAACAGACGGCTTCACCAATCTCATCTAGACGGAAATATGCACTGGCAAGGTTATGGTACAGGGCACCGCTCGCAAAGCCGGTTTCCAGAACAGCGTGGTACTGGCCAATTGCTTCTGCGTAGGCCCCGGACTCAACAAGCCCGTTAGCTTCGTCAAAAAGATGAAGCGCATCTTCTAGTTGCTGTGCATTCGCAAACCCGACATTTGCAATCAGAGCAAACAACAGAGCACCATGCCTCATGAGATCACAGATTCTAGTTCGCGGGCAATTGTGCTCAAAATCCGGCTACCTTGAGCGAAGTGCTCCTCCATTTGGCTGGTTGCGGCGGCGATGGGAGCAAAGCGGGCGGCATCACAAGTATCCAAGAATTTGATCAACTCGCGTTGTCTTTCAGTGCGAATACCGGCCTTGTTTAATTGATCTGCAAGTTGTGCACGTGTGAGTCCACGCTCGTGGACATTCAGCCGATTGCCGACAAAACCGAGTACAGACTGTTCAAGCGCTGCATAGAATGCATCAGGATCTCCCTCTGTTAGACGTTTTCGTGCGGTTTTGAGATGTTTGCGGGCGAGAGGATGTGCACGTTGGTTCCTGGCCCAAGCGGTATCCGTAGCAAGACGGGTTGTCCGCCGTCTCAGCACAGCGGTAACGCCAACACCGAGCACGGGAATCAGGAGTAGCAAATAGAACCATGTACCCCGGTGGAGTGGGGTATGGGTAGCAGTTACCCAGTTAGGATCCCGCTTAAGCACTGCAATATCATCAAAGGGAAAGCCTGAAGCCGTCACAGTTGTGGCAGAAGCTGCTGCGGCCGTGCCGGTTACGGTTATGGGATTGAGGTCGCTCGATCGCACGATATACTGTGCCAGTGAAGGATCAAAGTAAACGAACTTGACAGGAGGAATCTGCAAGGTGCCGTTCGAACGTGGAATCAGTAGCCAGGTAAAGGTTTTGCTTCCACTGATTAAGGTGTTAGTGCCCATTTTCGAAATACTTACCTCGGGGTCATAAATCTCAAAAATTCCCGGTATTTCAGGTTGTGGGGCTTCAATCAGGGCAATATTACCAGTCCCCTCAATTGTCAGCGTGAGTTGTAGTGCTTCGCCTACCTCAAGCGTATTGCGGCTCAGGGCGGCACGGAGTGTGTATTGTCCGACAGCACCTGTGAACCCATCGGGTGCACCAGGAGGCAGCGGATTGGACGTGATATTTATCACGGGCGAAGCTCGTTCAACTGTAGAATATCTTTGTGAAAACAAAGGACTGTTGAACGGGTCTGCGTCTGGGGACTGAACCTCGGTCGAAATCTTAAGGGGATCAATAGTGAGCTCCCCTGCTCGTGTCGGGAATACGGCGATACGCCGGATTGAAATGACTTGATAGCGAATACCATTTTCCACGACCATATTAGGTGTGAGGGCTGTAGCGAGATCCAACTCTTCCCGCCAAAAGCCTTCGGCATCCCAAGAGTCTGCCTGGCGACTGTTACGAGGCATTGTACCCGGCCGGAAATACAGCTTATAATCAATCGCTATCTGCTCATTCAGGTAAACCTCACGATCGCTCTGGGTAGCGCGAATGAAGATATCCTGTTCGGTCACTTCCGGTGGAGCATCAGGCGGATTGTCGAACAAACTGAATCCACCGAAGAGGGATCTTCGTTGAGGACTCGGTCGTTGCGCCTGCGGCACAACAGTTACGGTAACTGGTGATGTATGGAAGGTGGAGTCACCAATCGTTACGTTCGCTTCGAGGATGCGCGCACTGCCTTCCGTCTCGGGTCTATAGTGCCAGGTATAGCTTACACTCCTAGAGACGCGTCCATTAACAATGGACATGTTAGTACCCCTTGATGCATTTGGGGAAACTAGTGTCAGGCCCTCCGCAGCTGGTGGGCTAGGATTGACGACATCACTGGCGTTCGTCCCGGAAATCTCCAGTGTATACGCCACCGTTTCCTGTGCACCAATCGTAGGTGAGGAGACCAGACCGTTGACGGTTTGTGCCAACGAATAATGGGACAAATACACAATACACGCACTGGCAAGGCCGATCAATAAGATTTTACGCCGCATAAGAAATTACCAGTCTTTTGCAACGCGCCTGGGGCGTCCTTCCATTTTTTGTACTTCTCGCAAGAGTTCCTCTTCTTCGTTCTCCAGTGCTTCCAGAATACGTTCAGCTTGCTCACGGGTCAAAGGTGTCTCGCGCTGCTGCTCTTGCTGCGGATCCTGTTCCTGTTGTTCTTCCTGCTGCTCTTGTTGAGACTGTTCCTCCTGCTCCTGGGGGTTTTCCTCCTGCTCTGTCTGATTCTCATCCTGTTCTTGATCGCTTTCGTTCGCCTGATCGTTTTGGTCTTGCTGCTGATCCTGATCTTCCTGCTGTTCCTGATCGTCACTTTCAGATTGCTGCTGATTCTGCTGCTCTTGCAGCTGTCGGCTTACAAACTCAAAATTGTACCTGGCATCTTCGTTCTCCGGGTCTGCCAACAAGGCTTCCCGATAATGCTCAAGGGCCTGCTCTAACTGCTGGTTTCTAAAGGCATTGTTTCCTGCATTGTACGCTGGGGTAGTCCTGGCCTGATCATAGGGTGCATATGCAAGTGCTTCCGAAAACGCATTTTGTGCTCGCTCAAAATCTCCGTTTTGATGAAGTGCGAGCCCCAGATTATTCTGAAGGCCGTAGTAAGTCTCGTCTATTTCCGGAGCAGATTCGTAGGATGAGAGGCCCTCCTGATACGCAAAAGCGGCTCCTTCGTACTGGCCCTGCTTCAGAGAATCGTTACCATTCCGACCGTGCTTCTTGGCATTGCCCATCGGGATTATCTGGATACTAGCCAAGAGAATGCTTAATACGGTTGCTAAGGTCATTTTGTCAGGTATTTTCCTGTGGGTTAGCCCGAGAGCTCCGGCGGACGGAAATAAGGCCGTCTACGCATAGTAACAGCAGTGCAAATGCTAAGGGCCACTGGTACTTGAGATCGTAATCTTCAAACTGTTCCTCCGCCAATGTAGCTTGATCCAACCGTTCGAGTGCAGGAATAACACTGGAAAGCGCACTGGATGTGCGGCTGATCTGAAAATAGGCCCCATCTGTGCTGAGGGTCCTGAGGCTAGATTCTTCCAGCTTTGAGTGGATTATTTGCCCTTCAAGGTCTCGTCTGTACCCAGTACGTTGGCCGCTTGCACCATATACGGGAATCGGAGCTCCCTCCACCTCACCAACGCCGGCCGCAAAAATCGTGATGCCTTCGTCACGTGCCGCGTTCAGAATATCTTCCAGTTCAGCGACATGATTTTCACCGTCAGATACAATCAGCAGAGCTTTTGATCTTGAAGCCTCAGGATCAATACTAGGTAAAGGTGCATCAAAGGCCTGGATAGCCATCCGAAGTGCCTCACTAAAGTCCGTGCCAGGTGTAGGCAATAGGTCAGGATTAGCAACATCCAGGAATAGTCGCACAGCACTGTAGTCGGTGGTAAGAGGACATTGGATGAATGCGTCATCTGCAAAGATTACCAGCCCCACTCTATCGCCACGCAGCTCTCCCAACAGTTTCTTGATTTCGTTGCGTGCTCGTCCCAAGCGGTTTGGTGCAACATCCTCCGCCAGCATTGATGCTGATACATCCAGTGCAATCACAAGATCAATACCTTCCCGCCTTACTTCACGCAGCTGAGTACCCACTTGGGGGCCTACGAGCGAAATAGCCAGTAATCCAACCGCGGCCGCGATGATTGAGGCCTTGTAGCGTCGTCGCCGACCGCTTACGCTTCGGGAGAGCCTGCGTACGAGTGGAATGTCACCAAAGCGCACCTGTAGTGTCCGTCGCCGCCAGGACGCGTACAGACTGAGCGCGATAACCAGAGGGACCGCCCAGAGAGTCCAAAAGTATGACTCATTAAGCCAAGCCATTAGGGAAAGCGACGGAGCAGGGTTGTTTTCAACAGAACCTCAATCAGGATCAGAAGCAGCCCAGGCCATAGATAACGCGCGTAATGTTCCTCATAGTCTGTATATATACGTGTTTCAATTTGGCTTTTCTCCAGATCGCCGATCTGTTCATAGATTTCGCGGAGTGCCCGCTCATCGGTAGCTCGGAAATACTGTCCTCCGGTTCCCTGTGCAATTGAACGCAGCATGTCCTCATCAATTTCCACAGGGACCATTTGACGTTGTCTCCCACCAAAAGGGCGGTCAAAGACGAACGGTGCCTCTCCATAGGTGCCGACCCCGATCGCATAGACACGTACGCCGAGGGTTGCAGCAACCTCGGAAGCGGTTACTGGATCAATTTCGCCTCGGTTATTTTGTCCATCCGTAAGCAGAATGATAACTTTGCTCTCCGCAGAGGTATCCTTAAGTCTATTGACAGCGGTAGCCAGTGCGGTGCCAATCGCAGTGCCATCCTGGATGCTGCCGACCTCGACTTCCTCCAGCATACTTTGCAGGAACGCATAATCCAGCGTTAGCGGCGCCTGTGTGTACGCTTTTGCCGCAAACACAATAAGCCCAACCCGGTCCGACGTGCGCCCTGCGATAAACTCAGAAGCTACTTCACGAGCTGCCTCGAATCGATTTGGTCGAAAATCTTCGGCTCGCATGCTTGTAGAGGTATCCAGAACCAGAACGATATCAACACCTTCCGCATAGCGCTCCTGTGTTACTTCGCGCACCTGGGGACGGGCAAGTGCAAGTACGCACAAGGCTAATGCTCCCATGCGCAGTAACGGGGGCAGAACGATGGCATAGACACGCGGACCGCGCGGTGTATCATGAGCGGCCCGCAAATTACTAAAGGTAAGTCCCGGGGTACCTCGCCTGCGGAACCATTGCCAGAGCCCGTAGAGCGGGACCAGAGTCAGCAGAAACAGCCACTGCGGTTGGGCAAATTCCATGACAGTCAGCTCACTTTAACAAAATCTTCGGCGGCCGCACGCTGGTCAAACTTGACTTCGACACGATTGACAATCTTTACCGCTTCTTTCAGCACAGTTCGTCCCTCATTTACAGCGGGAGTCACATCCGCAAATTTGACCAAGTCTGCAAGGGAAAGGACCTGGTCCAGTTGTTCTGGAATACCGGAGGGCACTTGATGCTGCACGCTCGGGCCCACTAGAATCTGGACTAGTTCCCTGGTTGTACATTCAAGGGCTGGCATGTGTAATCGGTCTTCAATGTAAGTACGAAGTATGTCCGATAAGTCTACGTAAAACGCTTCGACCTGCGCCCTTTTAGCGAGGGGAGCATTTTCAAGTGCGCGTAGGCGCTCCAGTGCAACTTTTGCAGGGTCGGGGGGCGCATGTTCTTCGGCCTCACTGATGTAAAGAGTTTTTGGATTTTTGTGTCGCCAGATCAGGTACCAGATCAATGCACCTGCAATCAAGGCGCCAATTCCCAAAAGGACATATGGCCAATTTGGACGCCCAAATCCAACCGGTGGTGCCAACCCCCGGATATCCTCGGCATCCTGTGGAACTACGGATATCACAAGCAACTCTTGGGCCAGTGTTGTGGCTGTCACGTCACTGTCTGGGAAACGGATGGTAAGTGGCGCCAATCGGGCCGTATCCAGGGCAAAGGTGGTTACCTCGTACACAGCGCTGTCCAAACGCACATCGGAGTCCAACAGACGTGTTCCAGCAGATAGGAGCCTGACGGGAGTGATATCACCAAAAGCGGAATCCATACTTGGGAATGAAGGCATCTCATCAAACCCATGAATAGCCACAAGCGTCAGGGCAAAACGATCGCCAACAGTAACGCTGTCCTCAGAAATATAGGCTTCCACACGTTGGGCCTGAAGTGTGCCAACCTCAGCAATGAGGGTAGCTGCTGCAGCAAGTGTAGCACACAAATACAGTCTCCTCATCAGGCAATCTGTGCACGTGCACGGAAGAACTTTGCCAATGGGTCAACGAAGTCTTCGCCACATTGGATTTCGACGTGGTCAACCCGGGCACGCCGGAAAAGTACTTTAAGTTGCGTGTTTCTGTCCAGAGAAGATTGACGAAACGCTTTCCGCACCACACGACTTCCCGTATCCAGCAGTTGTGCCCGATTGGTTTCTGGATCGAACAGGGTGACCAGTCCAAGGGAGGGGAGGGATTTTTCGCGGGGATCCTGCAGCTGCACTGCGACGGTGTCATGTCGGCGAGAGACCATGCGCAGCGGTTTTTCAAAGCCGTCGTCCAGAAAGTCACTAACCAGTAACACGATTGATCTCCGTCTAATAACGCGGAGGATATGATCCAAAGCTGCCTGGATTGACGTGCCCGAAGAGCAGGGCTCGTGCGCAAACAGGTCGCGTATCAGGCGTAGTACATGCCGTCGTCCACTTTTGGGGGGCACAAAGAGTTCAACCTGATCAGAGAACAACAAAAGGCCTACCTTATCGTTGTTCTTAATGGCACTGAATCCCAAGATTGCGCAGATTTCCGCGGAGATCTCCCGTTTGAATTTGTCACGGCTGCCAAAATCACTGGAGCCCGAGATATCCACAACAAGCAGCAGCGTCTGTTCTCGCTCTTCCTCAAAAATCTTGACGAACGTGTCTCCTGTGCGTGCAGTCACATTCCAGTCAATCGTTCTAATATCGTCCCCAAACTGATAGGGGCGTACTTCCGAGAATTCGATGCCACGACCCTTAAAGGCTGAGTGGTATTCTCCACCAAAAACGTTGTTAACCAAGCCTTTAGTTCGAATTTCAATTCGCCGAATTTTGGCGAAGAGTTCACGTGGGATCATCGGAGGCCAAAATACACAGGGCGGATAAAAACGATTCTAGAGGAAAAATGTTGAATCGTGAGGTGGGGTACTGAAAGCTCTGGGAATCCTAGTGGGATCTATGACGTTTCACCCGCCGGATTGTTGTAACCAATATTTTTTCTTTGCGGAAATGAAATCACGTTTAATCCTTTGCGTCTCGCTCTGCCTGCTGGCATTCTCTGTACCCACTGAGGAACCTTCGTCTTGGTCAATTGACGCGGTACACTCTAACATTGGGTTCAAAGTACGTCACTTGGGGATCTCCAATGTCCGGGGTGAATTTCTTGATTATGATGCAGAAATCCTGATGGACGGTACTGACTTGAGCACCCTGATGGTCAGTGCAACGATTGAGGCGGGCAGTATTGACACCGGCAACGAGCGTCGGGATGGCCACTTGCGTTCGGATGATTTTTTTGGAGCTGAAGAGTTTCCGAAAATAACCTTCACCAGTACAGAAGTAACCAACATTGAAGGCAACAACTTTCATTTAGTTGGAGATCTCACGATCAGAGATGTTACCCAGTCGGTTGCGTTGGAAAGTGAGTTTCTGGGAACGACCAAGATGGGGGATTCCGAGCGCGCCGGGTTTGAGGCACGCACGGTGATTAATCGTAAGGAATTCAATCTATCTTGGGATCAACTGACCGAGGCCGGAGGATTTATTGTTGGACACAATGTGGAGATCATTCTAGAACTGGAAGTCATAAAGGACTAATCCAAGAATTGATGCGTGTAGGCGTCATTGTTTTTCCGGGCTCAAACTGTGACCACGACGCTTACCACGTTGCACGGCATGTTTTTGGTCTCGAAACCAGGTTTATCTGGCATAAGGAACGGGAATTACCTCCTGTTGACCTAGTTATTGTGCCAGGCGGTTTTTCCTATGGAGATTACTTGCGGGCAGGAGCGGTTGCCCGTTTCTCCTTGATTATGGACGGCGTCGTACGCTTTGCTGAGCGCGGCGGCCTCGTCTTGGGCATCTGCAACGGTTTCCAGGTTCTGTGTGAATGTGGACTCCTGCCCGGTGCTTTGCTTCGTAATGCATCCGTTCGATTTGCCTGTACGTGGGTCCATCTACGAATAGATAACACAGAAGTACCCTACACACGAAATGCTGAATTGGGCCAGGTTTTAAGGATTCCTATCGCTCATGGTGAGGGTAACTACTACGCGGAGGCATCCGAGTTGGTAGAGTTGGAGCGTAATGGACAGGTCGTGTTCCGGTATACGACGCCGGCCGGTGAGGTCACACCGGATTCCAACCCGAATGGATCAGCCAACAACATTGCGGGCATAGTGAACAGGGCTGGAAACGTGCTCGGCATGATGCCTCACCCTGAGCGAGCTGCAGAAGAGGCTCTAGGCAGTCGGGACGGCGCGATGCTTTTCCGAAGCCTGCTACAAATCTAATTCATGGGGCTATTTGGACCAGATTCACCCGTGACGATATTGCTCCTCGTTGCTATTGTCATGGTAAGCGGTTTTGCGCTCTTTGCCGACCCGACACTGATTGATCGTCTGGGATTTAGACCGACCCGAGTGTCAAAGGAGCCATACCGCTATATCACCGGTGCTTTTGTGCATGTTTCGCTCACGCATCTGGCCTTCAATGCGATTACGCTGTACTTCTTCGGGCCAGCACTGGAGACTCGTATGGGGAGCGCGGATTATCTGATTTTGTATATGGGGTCGCTCTTGAGTGCACATGCCTTGACACATTTCCAGCATCGCGGCAATAGCGGGTATAATGCGGTTGGGGCGAGTGGGGCCATAAGTGGGGTACTCTTTTGCTACGTATTGTTTGCTCCGTATGACCTGATTTATATTTTTGCAGCGCTGCCTGTCCCGGCGTTGGTTTTCGCATTCCTGTTTGTAGCTGGAAGCATTTATGCGATGAAAAGCGGGAGATCATTTGGGATTGCCCACGAGGCCCATCTGGGGGGCGCAATAGGTGGGTTGCTTCTGGCAGTTGCGTTGGAACCGGGTATACTTCCCCGGTTTTTTGACCAGCTTTTCTAAGCGATGTATGATTGAGTTGGCGATAGATGCCGTTTGATCAGACATGTAGTTGGCGATAAGCCATACATATTGTCAATGTTCAAACTTGGTCATTACTCTCCTTGTCGTATGTATCGGTTATGAGATCCATTGGTACTGTTGGTGTTATTGTCCTGGCGATAACAGGCTGCACCTCGGCTGTTGAGGAAGAACCTTTTTCGGCGTGCGATTTTGACCGTAAGGTCACCGAGCATCAGGTTATTGGCTTTTATCCTGGCTACAAGCACGACGTATTACCCATATCCAAAATAAGGCGGGATATGCTTACGCGTGTGATCTATGCGTTTGCGATACCGGAAACTGACGGATCGATTAATGTTGCAGATCTTTCCCGATTGGACTCATTGGTTCAGGCAGCCCACGCAAATGGAGTTGAGGTCTATGTTTCGGTTGGCGGAGGTGCAGGTTCGTCAAATTATCCTGTTTTTGCCGCGAATGAAGGTGCTCGCGGAAAGTTTGTTCGTACCGTCAGGCAGTACTTGGCTGAAAACTGTCTTGACGGTGTTGATATTGACTGGGAAGAATGGAATAAAGATGATGCCAATATTCCGATAGCCTCGGAAAAGGCTGCCTTTATGTCATTGATGAAAGAACTCCGAAGCGAGTTGGACAGTTGGGGAATATCACTTGATGTCTATCCCGGAGACTGGTTCGGCAGGCATTATGATGAAGTGTATCACCTGGTTGATTACGTGCACGTGATTGGATACGACTTTTCTGGACCATGGTCTGCTCCTGGCCCCCATTCTTCCTTTGATCAAGCCATCGGGACGGGGTCAGATGCTTCTGCAACCGGTCTGGCCTACTGGGTCAACTACCGTAAATGGCCCTCGAGTAAGATAATCCTTGGCCTGCCATTTTATGGAAGAGATTTTGATGTTAATGGAGGCAGAGGTATTGCATACCGTGACATTGCTGCACGGTATCCGAATGCTCCTGGTATGGACCGAGTCGAAAACATCTACTATAACGGTAGGCAGACGATTGCCGACAAGACGCAGCATGTAGTGGAGAATGGCTTTCCTGGTGTGATGATTTGGGAAATCTCACACGATACACATGATCCGGTGACGAGTTTACTGCAGGTCATCAATGATACAGTAAGCCAGTAAGTGTCTTGCATGAGTTAAAGCAGGGATCCATATAAGCCGACGACAAAAGAGTTCTGTGTACCTGCACCTATAATATTACTTGCTGAATTCCCTGCAAAAACTCAGATATAATCCCCTTCCAAAAAACTTGACCCGCATGAGGCTATTTGTTTCCAGGCGCGAGCGCTGGCTTTGGGCTTGCGCTGTGTTGGTCGTATCGGTAGTCTACCTGACGCTTGGAGTGGTGAGGGATCTGCTTCAGCCACTGGAAGCCAGCGGCTGGGGGCCGTGGCTGTTTCTGTCAGGTTGTTTTCTGGTTCTGGTTTTTGTTCTGACACAAGGCATGAGCACAATGCCGAGATGGTCGGAGATCGTCGCTGGAATTGCAATTGCGGCGGTCTATGGTTTCATACTCATGAGCATTGCAAAGCCGGAGGAACGGATGCACCTGATCATATATGGTATTGTTGCCCTGCTAATTTATGCAGCGCTGCTGGAGAGATCCGCATCTGGTAGGAAACTATTCGCGAGCCCATTAGTCGTCATCGTGGTTACAACTGCTCTTGGTTTGATTGATGAGTGCCTCCAACTGGCGCTGCCGGATCGCGTATTTGATGTCCGGGATATATTGTACGATGCGCTGGCAGCTGCCATGGCGGTGACGGCCAATGCATCACTGCGCTGGGCAAGAGGACTGTTCCGGTAGACCTTATGTGCTATACTCTTTCGCCGACGTAGGGTAGCAGCAGACAAGGCCCGGATAACGGCGATCCTGAACAACGATGTTATGACTTTGAGGCCGCTTTTTCGACGAGCGATGTTTCAAGGATGGCATATTCTTTATCCACGTCCGCGTTGATGGAGCTTAGCAGGTTCTTGAGGACATGGTTGTTATCGAGCACCCAACTAGTCTCGCAGCTTTGGTAGCCGTAGCCCGGACCCCGTTCCATGGTCTCAAGAACAGGAAGTACATCAAGGGCGCGGCCATGATATTCTTTGCGAACTCCCATGAGGGGCATACGAACACTACGTATGCCAGCGAATTTTGTTAGAATCAGCAGTTTAATTAAGCCGAACGGCAACAATCGACCGTTTGGGAGTCGCTGAAGTGCCGGATTGATATCGGGCAGACAAACCGTGAAGCCTACCGGATTGCTATCAAGCTCGACAAAAAAGCAAATCCTTGGATCTACGATAGCTTTCATTGCCTTTGCCAAGTGTACAAACTCGTTGTCTGTAATAGGGACAAACCCCCAATTGTCAGACCAGGCGTCATTGTATATCTCTCTTATCGTGGCCACCTCCTCGTCGAAGCGGGACATATCAAGCGTACGCACTGACACACCCGGATTACGGCGATAAATGATAGCAGCCCCACGTCGCATGCGGTCAATTGCCACGTGCTTGCGGTGAATGTAGTATGCCCATGTGGTCATGACACTAACAAGTCCCCAGCGCTCCAGGTAGTCCTTGTAGTATGGAGGGTTGTAGGTCATCATTATTGCGGGTACCCGGTCGAATCCGTCAACCAGGATGCCAGCCGGATCATTCAAGGTTGGGTTAACCGGACCGCGCATAGTATTCAATCCCTGCTCTTGAAGCCAGGTGGCAGCCCGATCCAGAAGTGCAGCAGCAGTTTCGTAGTGCTCTTCGGTTTCAAAGAACCCAAAAAAACCGGCCTCATCGTCGTGAGTTTTCAGATGCATTCCATTGACAATGCCAGCGATTCGCCCCACGACTTTTCCGTTCGCATCGAATGCAAGGAATAGCTGCATCCGTCCATGCTCAAAGAATGGGTTCTTGCGCGGGTTCAGGACCTCAAACTGATCCATGCGAAGCGGGGGTACCCAGAATGGGCTGCTCCGGTACAAGTAGTACGGGAATTGAACAAACCGACGTAGGTCCCGCCGCGATTTGACCGGGCGAACCGTACATGAGTGCATGGCTGACATACTGCTATATCACAGGGCTGGCCAACACTCCGTGCTTGCGGCCTACGCGGCAGAATGCATCAAGGATGAAGTCCAAATCCTCATCAGTGTGCGTCGCCATGTAAGATGTACGCATGATTGTAAGGCCGCGAGGGACAGCACCGCGCCACGGTACGATCGGATTCACAAAGATGCCTGCCTCCAGTAGGTCAGTCCAGAATTGGAATGCGGTCATCATCTCGTTGCCAACTACGACGGGGATGATAGGAGCCTCACTGGTCCAGACATCAAAGCCGGCATTCCGAAAGCCCTCCCGCATATAGTTCGAAATCTGCCACAGGCGTTCAAGTCGCCAAGTTTCTTCCTGGAGAATTTCCAGACACTTGAGCACGGTTGCTACGGTGCTGGGTGGCATTGACGCGCTGAAGATGTGCGCGGGAGCCATGTGTCGGATATACTCAATTACATCAAGATCTCCGGTTGCAAAACCACCCAGAGAAGAGAAGCTCTTTGAGAATGTCCCTGTGGTCAGAGGCACTTCTTTATTCAATCCAAAATAGGCCGCGGAGCCTCTTCCGCCTGGGCCAATCACGCCTACGGCATGGGCATCGTCCAGCATTAGAGCGGCGTCAAACTCGTTGGCAAGTTTGACTAGTTCGGGTATTGGAGCAATTCGCCCACTCATGGAGAACACACCATCTGTGACGATGAGTTTGTCAGATTCCGGCCTTTCAGCGTCGGCTTTTTCGAGAAGGCGGCGCAAATGCGCCATATTGAAATGCTGGTAACGCCATGTGTCGGCTGCACTCACCTGGGTGCCGGCCACAATGCAGGCATGGTTCTCTTTATCCGAGAAGATCAGATCGTTTTTGGACGTGATCCCCTGAATCACGCCCATATTCGTCATGTAACCCGTTGAAAACAGAACACACGCCTCTTTTTGCATAAAAGCGGCCAGCCGAGCTTCAAGCTCAAGATGAATATCAAGCGTACCGTTCAAAAATCGACTGCCCGTGCAACCGGTCCCATATCGGGCAATTGCTTCATTGGCAGCCTCCTTAACACGTGGATCACTGGTCAATCCCAGATAATTATTTGATCCAGCCATGATTAGCTCCCGGCCGTCAATGAATGCCCTCGTCCCCTCACTGCGCGAAATTGCACGGAAATAGGGATAGAGGTTGGCCCTCTTTGCCTCATTGATCAAGGCCCCGGGTGCCATGAAGGCCCGTGTTTTCCCAAAAATAGCGGGCTCTGCTGGCAGTACTTCGTCCGGGTTAATCATATGGAGAGGAAAGAAGCTTAGTCAAGGAATAGATAATATACCTTAGCGTATAGCAATAGCGTCTAGGTTTGAACGTCAAGTGGGGGCTGTCTGTGATTCAGGACGAAGGTGGGCCCAGGAAGTTGCAGATAGATGCAGTTCTTGTTCAATCAGGTCAATTGCCTCACTATTCCCCCGAACATTCGATGAACGGTTCATGTTCGCCTTGGAATCAATGTACGCATGAAATTGCGCCAGATCATCTACGGATATATTTCGACCAATTACAGCTTTTCCCAAGGTTTCTCGCTCAAGAAAGATAGCGTTAAGTGTTTGTTCAAAGATACCACGATTAGGTACGACCATCAGTGGTTTCCCCAGGTAAAGAGATTCACTAAGTAACGTGAATCCGGCTGTACATAAAACGCCTCTGCAATCGGCCAGATCTTCCAGAAATTCTTCAACGCACGCAGGCTTAAAGGTTATGTTCGGATAGTTGGAAGTGTTTCCGGGTTTGGGAAAGTTATAAACGATGTAACGGCGACCGTCTGTACGCAAGTGCTCCAGGAGTGCTTGACTTCCCTCCGGCTGGTTGTAGTAGACCAGGACATGCTCTCCCTCGGTTGGTTCAATCTGGACGATCTCGGAGCGAATGATAGGAGGAACAATGGTCGTTATTTCCGGACGTTTCACTTCGGGATAGAAGAAAGACGATAACAGGAGTCTGTTGGGTGTGCGTGGTGCGACGATATTGATCACTATACGTGCAAGATTGGCGTGATATTTGTGTCGGGTGGGGAGCGCATAGCAGGTCTCCGTGACAATTTGTTGATGATTGAGAGAGATCACCGGGAGATCCAGAAGATTGGCTGCTCGCCAGGAAAATGCCTCGAAATCCGTGATGACCATATCAGCCCTCCATTCGCCGATTTGATCGGCCAGTTTGCGTACAATTTGATCGAGGTTACGGATTGATGGCCAATTCGCCAAGATAGTCGCCCGTGCCTGGATCGTATTGTTCCGTAGGACCGTTTGCAGTTGTCGTACAGGGATTACATTTTCTCTCTGGGCCTGCAAGATCTTCTGTGCTGCTCCGCCCCCACAAAATCGCACACGATGCCCGCGTCCACGCAGTCCCTCGGCTACGGCCATGCCCCGGGACGTATGACCACGTCCCTGTCCACTAAGTGCGTATATAATGCGTGCCATACCACACAATGGTCAAAATTACCAAGTGATCGCAAGTCCGAGTCTTTCTGGCCCTCCCACTACTCTTATAGTCAGCGATTCGTCCACGTCAAACTCTGCTAAATGTGCACTTACGTATGCATCTAGGATCGTGAGTCCGTACCATGCGATTGTACCGAAGTACAACAGGTCTCTATTGCGTCGCAGGTTGTCCCGGTTAGCACGGAACTGAGGTTCTAATCTGGCGCGACGTGCTGCGATCTCTTCTGGCATCAGGCTTGACTCGGGGTTCAGTCCTAGGTCGCGAATAAGCTCGGCATAGTCACTTGCATAGTGAGGGAATATAGGAATTCCGTCCTGATCGGTGCGTGCGGTATAAAGGTAGGCATGTCGGTAAAGCCGGTATCTTCTGTTAACCAATAGAGCAGAACCGACGAGGGCGGCAATACCTACGTAAACGATGGGGACCTTATAGTACTCGCGGTTATATAGCTGTCCCCATCCGGGCACTATTGCACGCCGTAGGGCTTTGTTCGGGCTTGGATGGACAAATGCTGAATCCGTCATCAGAGGATCCAGCTGACCTTGAACAGATGATGGGATTACCAGCAGAAGGCACAGGCCAACGAGTGTGGAGGCTCTCAGTGTGGGATGAACCATTCTACTGGACTACGCCGGTAAGTAATTCGAGCACGCGCGAAAAATCTTCTTTGGAGTAGTAGTGGATTTCGATTTGGCCTCGATCCTTTGTTGATTCTTTTACGCGCACTTTTGTCCCTAGGTATTTGCGCAACTCGTTTTCGATATCAACTATATGGGGGTTGCGTAGGATAAGTGTTGTTTTTGGTTTACGAGTCTGTTTCTGTTGGAGTTTTACACGTCTTTCTACTTCACGTACACTGAGGTCCTGGCGCTGTATCTCATTAAAAAGTTTTTGCTGAGTTTTCTCGTTTCGAAGGGCAAGTAAAGCGCGAGCGTGGCCGGGGGTGAGGGCGTTCTCCCGAAGTCCGATTTGGATATTGGGCGGAAGGTGCAGAAGGCGTAAGAAATTTGCAATAGTTGAGCGTTGTTTACCGACCCTGCGGGCGACGTCTTCCTGTGTCAAATCGTATTCGTCAATGAGTCGTTGGTAGCCGAGGGCAACATCGATCGGGTTGAGCTCTTCCCGTTGAACATTTTCAACCAGGGCCATTTCGAGCATTTGCTCGCCTTTTGCCGGTCGGATGTATGCCGGAATTTTCTCTATCCCTGCCAGTTTGGCCGCGCGCAGACGTCGTTCGCCGCTGATAAGCTCAAATTCTCCATCATTTATAGCACGGACGGTGATTGGCTGAATTACCCCCAGTTGCCTGATGGACTGAGCAAGCGAATCAAGTGATTCAGGCCTAAAATCCTGTCGGGGCTGGTACGGATTGGGTTTGATCGCACTCAGGGGTAATGCGAATGTGCCACTGACCAATGTATGAGCATCCTCTTTGGAACGGAGGAGTCCTTCATGGTCAAGCAGCGCACCTAATCCGCGTCCAAGCGCAGTCTTTTTTTCTGACATGTGCACACGGGAGGAGGAATTTTACAGTAACTCCCCGCAATGTACCATTTGCCGGATCAGCTGTTCGATGTGGAAGAAAAGCGGGGAGTACCAGTACTAGAAAAAGTGGAAAGCTGGAGGATTTCTCTCGCGAGGGCGCGATAATTGCGGGCCCCGGTGCTGGTCGCATCATGCATCACGACGGGCTTCCCGAAGCTAGGAGCTTCTGCTATGGTTACATTCCGGTGTATGATGGTCCTAAATACCCGGTCACCAAAGTAACGTCTCACTTCGTCGCGTACACTACGGGAAAGCCGCAGGCGTTGATCATAGAGTGTTAGGAGCACACCTGCAATTTGTAAGTCAGGATTAAGACCGTTGCGAATTATTTTGATGGTATTAAGCAGTAGCCCAAGTCCTTCAAGTGCAAAATACTCTACTTGTACGGGAATGATAACACTGTCGGCAGCAGTGAGCGAGTTGACGGTAAGGAGTCCAAGAGAAGGGGGACAGTCAATGATCACATAGTCATATTTCTTTGTGATCTCACTCAGTGCGTGCTTCAGAAGGCGTTCACGTCTTGTAACACTAATGAGCTCAACTTCTGCTCCGACGAGGTTTATGTTGGCTGGAAGTAGGTCCAGATTTGGAACTTCTGTACCGGTTACTACTTCGTCTGGTGTTGCCGTTCCAATGATGACCTCATACACCGAAGGCCCTGTGCTTTTGACATCGTGTCCAAGCCCTGAAGTTCCGTTACCCTGTGGATCCATGTCTACCAGCAGCGTCATACGCTCCTCCACAGCTAAGGAAGCTGCGAGGTTGATGGCAGTTGTAGTCTTACCAACACCGCCCTTTTGGTTGGCAATCGCTATGATCTGACCCATGCCTAAAGTTCACTCACGTATGGTTTGGGGCACACAAAGTTTATTTATGGGAATTATAAGGAAAACTTGACAGGATTTTGAGTTCCATCAAGATCGGATTTC
>JAPPGC010000088.1 GCA_028875125.1 Bacteroidota bacterium
TAGGGGATAGGGAATCTCAGTAAAAAATCCACTACAATGTCGAACTTGCGTCAGGGCCGATGGCGTGCCCTCATAGTGGACGATGCCTGGCCGCTCCCGGACATTCTGGGTGGCTATGCCGGCCATCTTCAGATGGGTGGAAGCCGCGACACCTTCAAAACTGCCATGCATAGGTGAATTCCCCATTCCGAAAGATTCCAACCGAACCTAGCCTGAATTTCCAATCACGTTCTTGATGACAATCGGGGCTTCGTTTGCGCGTGGAGTTAGGCGTATTCAAGGATGAGGTTTCGATCATGCAACCAGGAGATTGGTCCTTGGGAACCGACATGTCCGGCTAACCAAAATTCTGTATTATGTGCCCGAATGGTGAGTCGTAATATCCAATATCACACGACAGGGCCGTCCGATCCCCCACAGGCTGAGGGCCAATAATGCTCGGATCATTGTGGGGGCTGGAAACGTTCCGCCGGTGGGCCAATCGGTCTGTGACTGGTCCAGGGTGTTCGGTCGACAAATCGTGCGCGCTGGGCTTCATACTTTCGTTGGAGTGGGGACTGGGGTGGAAGGACGATATTTTCGAATTCATGGTGGGTAAGCGTCATTAACATCATTACGGCGGTCTCAGGCGGTCCCTGGCCCGGCAGAAGGGCTAGGTTGTTTCTAACAGCGAACAAAGAGACAGCATCCTGCTTGGGTTGTACGCTTGCATCATGGTCATAGCCCGACAAGGCGAAGTACACGACTAATTGCCATTGCTTAATCTCCATCGGATTGGGGCAGTACGAACCTGTATCTAATCAAAATGGGATTCCCAACCTCGCCGTCGGGCAATGGCTCGTGCTCCCCTTCAGCGTATAAATAGCCGTTACCAGCGGACTTTGGAATCACATGTGAAATCGTGCTGCGACCCGGGAACTGTCCTGTATTGCTGGCTACGCTAATCCCAATCAGGTGACCAGATTCTTCGCTCCATCTGGCCCACTCCCGGTCTAGTTGAAAAAACGGCACCATTCGCGTGGATTTGTCAAGTGCAAATACGCCTATGCCCATAGGATACTCGAGTATTTGCTCAATAGGCGGAATTCCAGACACGTCATTTGGCCGCCGCCGGAAGAAATCAGGTTGATATCGAATCCGACTGTTGTCTACTCTCACCGGCCACGAATCCATATCCTCGATATAGTGATAGTGCGCACCATCGTCAAAGCACTCAATAGATCTCCCCGGCAGTCCACTGTGGGTCAAGTTCAACATGGTAAGCCGAGGCGAGCGAATTTGAATATCCGTCAAATGTGCTAATGTTGAATCGTACACGCTCACTGACGTTGTTTCTCGAGGATCCTTCAAATGCATGAAAATTGAGTCTTCCTGTGTACAAATTGATTTTGAGTACATATTCCACAATCTGGTTCCAACCAGGCAATCACCGCCCCGGTCGAATACCGCAGCTCCCTGACCCCGGGACATCACCACAATTCGCCCGCCACCAAGAAAGCGCGAACTTGCAGGAAGAAAACCACCCTCGTCGGGGACACAGTCGGGCACGGAATATGACGCCAGGTGCATTCCTGTTGCGGAAAACAAGTGAGTAATTTGGCCTGCTTCGTCAGTGATAAGTAAGTTTCCGGCTTCGTCAACATCAATGAAAGTGTAATGACCAACGAGCACTGACGCATCTACCCTAATGGTGTCGACCGGCTGAAACAGCTCACTAAACGACACCATTTGCGAACGTACCACGCGAATCTCGTCACTCTCCGGACGGCACCCTATCCCCATCAGCGCAATAAGCATTAACGTGACTTGATTTCGCATCTGTGAAGCTTACGGCGTTACATAAATTGGACAAGGTTCACTCGCCCAAACTAATTTTCCTGGAGTCGCACAGCCCGGTGACAGGTACTTTTTACACTCGTTAAGACAGGCATTCATCCAGTAACAGGGACTATTGCCGCTACCACAGTCCCTATTTGTCGCGTGATGGGTCCGAAAAATCGTATCACTGCCTGATGCTCTCACGGGAGACGCTTTGCGTGGGGTCTACGGATTCCCTTAGGTTGGGCAAGTATTTCACTAAGCAGGATTGCAGTCTGCGCCGAGGATGGATTCTTGAGCTGCCGCGAAATGGCACGCGCCGCCGGTGTAGCTGAGCTACGCCGCTTTTGTGTGTTCAGATGTATGGGTTCAGTCTGGGCCGGTTTTGCCTGCCTGACCGACGGCAATCTTTCGGGTCTGGATGCAGTGGAGGGGAAGTTGTCGCGCTCGATGCTGCCGGATGGACGGAATTCATCAGACCAATTAAAGGGTACGGGAATGGGCTCCGGCTGCGGGGATGGAGGTGGTGCACTGGACCGAGACTTCTCCTGCGATGAACTTGGAAAGTCTCCCAACACATCTTCAAGAGACCAAGGCTCCTGTTTTTTTTGCTCTTGTTGTTTCTTTTTGGCAGCTCTACCTAGTAGCGTAAAAACGAGATACAGCACACCAAGAATGATGTAGAGAAGCGTTTCGTTCATGATGTTTCAGTTGATGGAGCTGTGATTAGATTCAGGATGCGTCGATTGGCTTTTGGGAATGCAAACCTGTGCAATGCATCAGGTTTAACCCAAGCAGTTGTCAATCCTCCAGTTGACACCGGTTTCCCATTGGCAATCGTACATTCATACACTCGAAGTGTAATACGGAAGTGAGTATACGCATGTTGGACCTTACCAACCATATTCCCCACGATCACCTCTACGCCAAGCTCCTCATGCAGTTCACGCGCGCAGGTTTCCGCTCCCGATTCACCTTGCTTCGCTTTGCCGCCCGGCAACTCCCAGAGACCGCCAAGAAGACCTTCAGGAGCGCGTTGCTGAATGAGTATTTGTCCAGTAGAATTGCGGAGTATTCCTGCGGCTACATCATGGTGTGGAATAGGGTTCTTTTTCTTTGGAGCCGGATAGCTTTCGGGAGTACCCTCTGACCAGGAGAGGCAATGATTTTGAAGCGGGCAAACAGTGCATTGGGGGTTCTTTGGTGTACACACTTGTGAACCAAGCTCCATCATTGCCTGATTATGATCCCCGGGTCGAGGCCTGCAAAGCAGCGTATCAGCGAGTTGCTGGATGGATTTAGCTGGGCTTCCGGGATGTGCAAACAGGCGGGAAAGTACACGGCGAACATTTCCGTCAACCGCAGCTACACCTTCCCCGAATGCAATGGAGGCAATCGCCCGACTCGTATACGGACCAATTCCGGGAAGTAAGCGCAACTCGCTGCAGTTTGATGGGAGGTGGCCTGAGGCAACGACTTTCCGGGCTGCCGCGTGCAAATTTCGAGCTCGTGCATAATATCCGAGTCCCTCCCAAACACGCAAAACGTCATCCAGATCTGCTTCAGCAAGTACCTCAAGTGTCGGAAAAGCTGTCAGAAACTGCTCGTAGTATGTCCAAACCTGATCAACCCTGGTTTGCTGAAGCATGACCTCTGAGAGCCAAATCGCGTACAGGTCTGTTTGATCACGCCAGGGAAGGTTCCGATGATGGAGATCGTACCACTCCAATAGTTTATTCTGGAGTTCTTTCGTTACAGTTGTAGGTATCTGGGTATCCAAAAGGATCGGTGAACATGTTACACCGAATATTACTTCACTCGCGGATTACCTGTTCAGTAGACTTCATGAGGGCATACTTGCGAAGTTTTTGTCTGTGCGTGTTTGTTTTTGTGATGGTGTTGCACGCCAATGCCCAATGGCAGTTCGTAGTTGACGGTGAGGTCTGGCCGTGGACGCCGGATGAGATTGCTGAAAGTATGCTCACACCGGAGCAGCAGGCAATCCGAATGCTACATCAGGAAGGTTACCTGCATGCCGCCATTGATTCTCAAGACACAAAATCCCGGGTATTTTTTGTATCTCTGGGAGATCGTGCACGTGTAGGCAAAGTCAGTTTTCTAGGGATAGAGAGCATTGATTCAAAAACAATACAATCCCCCCTGAAACAGGATGACTGGATCACGTCGGATGTCCTGACAAGGTCGGCGGAAGCAATACTGGATGCGTACTCAGAGGAGGGCTATTTATTGGCCGAAGTCGTCATAGAGGCACTGATTCCCCTTGACAGTGCACGGTATGATGTAGTTATGCGTGTGCAGGAGGGCGTGCCTGCGCGACTTGATCGTGTTGTGTTACGAGGGGCTAGGCGAACGGGCCAGGTCTATGTACGGCATGTTGTCGGGCTGACACCTGGAAGCGTTCTTAAGGATTATAGTCCGGCAGATATGCAACGTAAGCTGGAAGCCACAGGCGTGTTCAGTCACGTGGATACGCCTGTGCTCTATCAGGCAACAGACAGCAGTGTCGCAATTCACGTTCCAGTCACGGAAAGTCCCCCCGGTGCGTTTGATTTGGCATTGGGGTATGAGCGGGCAGAAGGAGGCAGAGGGGCTCTGGTTGGCAGCGGAAGCCTGGCACTCAGAAACTTATTCGGTAGAGGGCGTACGCTGGAGCTGACATTGAACCGGGCCCCCGGTCAACTAGGGCATGTCTTGGTGAATGCTGAAGCCCCGCTAGTGCTAGGGCTACCTCTGAGTTTAGCCCTCTCCTTTGAAGGATTACAGCAGGACTCCACCTATGGTAAACGTGATTATGGACTGCAGTTAGGCTATTGGATCGATTCCTCAACACAGATCTTTGCAAGTGTAGCCCGGGAAATCACACGGCCGGGTCTCGCGGGTACGGAGGTGATAGCGGGCAGGCAGCGAATCCCGATAGCCGATGCACTTTTCATAGGCGGTGGAATCCATATCAGGCAGGTTGATCATGCGTTGAGTCCTACACGAGGCTATCTGCTGAGTATGCTGGCAGAAAGCGGAACGAAAGACGCGGAGCAAATCGTCGAGATAGAAGAGCCCGTCCATGAACAAAACAGTCTGCGTCAGGGCCGTCTCAGCGTCCGGGGGCGTGTGTATGTTCCCCTGCGCGGGCGCAGTCTATTAGTCACAGGCGGGGAAATAATGTTGGTGCGTAGCCGGCAACTTGACGAAAGTGACCTGTTCAGGGTAGGTGGGGCCCAGAGTCTGCGAGGTTATGACGAACAGCGTTTTCGTGCATCGCTGGTTACACGGTTGCTGACAGAATTTCGATATCTGATTGATCGTGTGAATTATGGTTTTGGGTTTTTTGATCTTGGGTATCTGGATGATCACAAGACATCACAGTCCGTTGACGGGTGGTATCCCGGGTTTGGCGTTGGTTTCCAAATTAGCACCGCGGCAGGTATCATAAACCTGACGTTCGCTTCAAATACTGAGGATTTGTCTGCCGTGCGGGCCCACATTGGGTTATCGCTTGGGCTTTAAGAAAATGGATCGATTTTTCTTTGTTCCACCCGAATTTTTTCTGTCGGACGGATATGTGGAATTTCCTCCAGATGAAGCGAATCATGCATTCAAAGTGCTGAGATTGCGTACGAGTGCAGTCGTTTCCGTGGTTGACGGTCAAGGCGTCTGCGTCAAGGTACAAATTGAGCAGTGTGACCGACAAGGAGTGCGTGGGCGGATTATTGTCGCGCAGGAGAATCCGTGTGAGCCAACCCGGAAGCTGACAATTGGACTCGCTTTACTTAAGCAGCGGAGCCGGTACAAGATGTTCTTGGAGAAATCAGTTGAGTTAGGGGTAACCACCATTCTGCCTCTGATCACCGAACGAACTGAGTCTAGAACCTGGCGAAAGGACCGCGCTACACAGGTCATGATTGCAGCCCTGAAACAGTGCAGGCGAAGCAAGCTCCCCGAACTTCAATCGCCAAAACCTCTGGATTCGGTATTGGGACCAGATCTACTTCTTGCTGACCCCAATGCAACAACGTCCTTACTGACTATTGTTGACCGGAGTCGAGATCCGGTTACGATATTGATCGGGCCCGAAGGGGGCTTTTCTGAAAACGAGCGTATACTTGCTCAAGCGCGTGGTGCGACACTGGTTCGGTTGGGCCCGCGTCATCTTCGTGCCGAAACCGCGGCCATATGCAGTGCGGCCGCAGTTATGCTTGCAGGTTAATGCGGAACGGATTGTTCATTCGGCAGTAGCACCGGACCAGATCAGTTTTCTCCTTACATGTTCACGTTTCTGATTGTCGTCATCACGCTTATAGGGATAGTTATGACCGGCCTTATTTTGCTTCAGGCGGGCAAGGGAGGCGGTTTGGCAGGTATAGCCTCTGGGGGAGCAACAACCCAGATACTGGGGGCTCGGCAGGCGCCCGATGTGCTTGAGAAAGGTACATGGATCATGGCAACGGTGTTCATTGTGCTTTGTGTACTTACCAATTTCGTCATTGATGACGGTGGTTCCCAGAAGAGCGTTCTCCAGCAGTCACCGCAGACGAATCAGCAAACGCTCCCGGCTCCTGAAGAATTACCTCCGCCACCATTGGAGGACGCCTTGCCTCCTCCTCCCGTGGAGGACGGAGAGTAGCAGGGCGACCCTCTTGTCAGAAGGCCGCCCCGGCGGCGCGTGCCGGCCTGTAAGCCGAATTCTGTCTGCCCCGATGCCGTAGCCGCTGCTCAGCAGAACGAGGGGGATCATCATCTATCTAGGACCAGTGTCACCACTGGCCTCAAGCGGCCTACCCGCATCGCTGGTTTGGCGGGTCGCCATATCGCCTAGGCGTGCGATGCTGTTTGGCCTTGCTCCACGTAGGGTTTACCTAGCCGCCAGGGTCACCCCTGAAGCTGGTGGGCTCTTACCCCACCATTTCACCCATCACCTGTGGCCATTTACGGCTCATCGGCTGGTATACTTTCTGTTGCACTTGCCGTCACCGCTTGTGCGGTGCCTTCCCGTTAGGAAGTACGCTACCCTATGGAGTTCGGACTTTCCTCCCTGCCTGACGGCAGAGCGATGATCCGGCCGACACGTTTCTGGTTAAGATACTCAGCTTAAATCACTGGTCACTTGCTCATAGAATTCACTGTCAACAATAATGCGACCAGTTTGCTCACATGGGATGATCCGGTTACGTTGACGAATCTCTACTTGCCGCTGTGGCGGGACTGCAAAGCCGCCAGCAGCGCCGCGCTGCAACATAACGACCGCACGACCATCCCTGTATCGTTTTCGTAATCTCATATACGCTCTCAAGTAGCGGTTGTCTACCTGAGATTCTGCATTCTTACGCAATCCTTCCAGCTCCTTTTTTCGCTGTTCTGTAGTTGCTAACACCTCGTTCAGCTGTTCACGTTTTTTCTCAAGAAGGTCAGCTAGTTCAACGAGGCGCTGCTGTGCTTCTTCAACCAGGGCACCGTTTGTTTCGAGAGTGCCTGCGGTGGTCTCAATAAGCTTTTCTGCCGCGGCTATACGCTCGCGCTGTGCCTCTATCTCCTTGGTGAGCGCGTCGTACTCGCGATTGTTTCGAACCTGGAGTTGTTGCTCTTCGTATTTCTTTATGAGGCCTTCGGCGTCTTCGATATCAAACTCGCTGCGACGACGCGACACGTCAATATCCTGCTGCTCCTGCGTGATCTTGCCCATTCGGGTTGTCAGTCCTGCAGACTCGTCTTCAAGGTCCATGATCTCGTCGGGCAAATCTCCTCGCTCTTTCACCACTTGATCAATGAGCGTATCAATATGCTGCAACCGGACGAGTGCACGCAGTTGGTGGCCAATTGTCGTTTCTGTAGTACTCATATAGTCAAGTATAAAAGGTAGCGCGCTTCAACGAATCTAGATGGATTCGGGTTCAGGGGATGTAATACTGTATAGGACTGGTGCAGACTTTGGTACGACAAAAATCAACGGAGGGAAATCGTTGGGTCAGCCATGAGCAGAGCAGGTTCTCTGTATGTTGTTCCGTTTCATAATGTCCAGCATCAACGAGGGCCATGCGGCAATCTCCATCAGAACCAAGAACCTCGAAAAACCCGTGATAGCTCAGGTCGCCCGTCACGTACACATCCGCCCCTGCCTCCAGAGCTGCTTCGATCAGGCTTCCGCCCGAACCTCCGCATACCGCCACCGTACTCACCTGTGTGTCGGTACTGCCCGTGTAGCGCAGTACCGGGGTATTAAGTTTGATGCGAAGGTGCTCCATAAATGCGTCAAGAGTCTGTGGCCGTGATAGTTGGCCAATGGCTCCCATGCCGGAGCTATTATCGGAATCTGGCCGCAGAAATGAAATGTCGCCTAATCCAAGAATGTCGGCCAATGCGATGGATACACCTCCATGGGCCGCGTCAAGGTTGGTGTGGATGCTGTAAAGTGTAATGTTCTCGCGTGCCAGTCTGAGGATGAGTTGACCAATGAAATCACT
Source organism: Bacteroidota bacterium (assembly GCA_028875125.1). Classification (GTDB taxonomy): domain Bacteria; phylum Bacteroidota; class Rhodothermia; order Rhodothermales; family Bin80; genus Bin80. The sequence continues at coordinate 8,295 of JAPPGC010000088.1, forward strand.
GTCCAAGATGCGCGGGGGTGCCCGAAAAAGCAATGGATGGTGTGTCAGAATCATAGATGCTTCTATTTGCACGGCTTCATCCACGACATCCGGGGTGAGGTCGAGTGCAACGAGAGCGCGGCTGACCACGCGGTTGGCAGAACCAACATGAAGCCCTACATTGTCGTACGATTCAGCAAAGGACAGCTTAGCCCATGATTCAAGTTTTGCCGCAATATCACGGGCGCGGGGAAGACTTTCGGATACAACCATCAGGGAATTAGTGTCATGTTAACAAAGATTGCTGTGAGCTGTGATGAGTACGGTCATCTGGTTGATGTACTGCTCGTCTTGCTCCGTAAGCGCGGATATGAACCGATCTATTTTGGTCCGCATGCGGGGGAAGAAGTACATGATTGGCCTTTGGTTACTCAGCAAGCGATTGATCAGGTACTTAAGGGTAAGGCTGCAGAGGCTATTGTAATGTGTTGGACCGGAACCGGTTGCACAATCGTGGCCAACAAAATGCCAGGCATTCGGGCGGCATTGTGCCTGGATGCAGAAACAGCCAAGGGAGCCAGGATATGGAATCATGCAAATGCACTGGCGCTCAGCCAGCGTGCCACCAGTGCTGCGGTGCTGGAGGAAATCCTGAATGCATGGTTCGATACACCATGCAGTACAGACCAATGGAATGTAACTCAAATTGATCGTGTTAATGACTTGGATGCCGCTCGCACAAACAGTCGGTAAGTGCAGTCCAATCAGGGCGGTGGATGAATGCCACACCAGAATAAGATGGTGCCTCTGAACTTGAATTGGGCCAAATGCGGGTTGATTGAATCACGGTGTTCAAGGCTTACAATTTGGTAAGTGGACGACTGCTATTCCTCAAGTTCGAGAACGTTGCGTATCCCGTCTTTTTCGTTAACGCGCAGTAATAGGATCAACCCTGCGGCAAAGAAGAAGATCACGGTAGCCATTCCCCAGCGCTGGCTTCCCGTGGCCTGGACTACCAGCCCTAGGAGTAACGGTCCGAGGAAGGCGGTGAATTTCCCTGAAAGAGCAAAGAAGCCATAGAACTCGTTCCGCTTACCGTCGGGAGTGAACCGGCCCATCAGTGAACGACTCGCAGATTGATTAGGGCCGGCAAGAAGCCCAGCACCTAAACCTGCAATCCAAAACAATATCTCCATCCGAGCAAGGACCGCAGTAAGGCCAAAGCCGATCAATCCCACCAGCGAGAGCATGATCGTCGTACGTCCGCCAAGTTTGTCGTCTAAGTATCCAAACGCAAGTGCACCTAGCCCGGCGGCTATATTGAGGGTGATACCGAAGACGATTACCTTTTCTGTGGAGAACCCGAATGTAGTGCTGGCATAGATACCTCCAAAGGCAAAGACGGTGATCAGTCCGTCGTTGTAGACCAGGCGAGCAACAAGAAAGCGCAGGACTTGGCGATAACGCCGGGAAATTTCCAGGAAAGTAGATACCAATTGCTTGTTGGCCTGCCCGATGAGCGTCCTGACATTTGGGAGGGTCTGATGGCATTTGCTTTTCACCAGGAAAAAAATCGGGAGCGAGAAAAGCGCAAACCAAGTGGCAACGAGAAGATTGGTTGCTCGGATATTTTCCCCGTTGTCCGTTCCGAACCCCAAAATCGGCGTGTCAGCCTGAACGAATCCAAAGAGTGCAGCCACCAGACACAGCAAACCCCCAAGATATCCCAATCCCCAGCCATATCCTGATATTCGTCCAATTTGTTCTGCAGGAGCGATGTCCGGCAGATAGGCATTGTAGAAGACGTTGCCCATCTCGAAAGCAATGTTCGTGATCACAAACACCGCGAGTGCAAACCCAACTTGTCCTTCTTGCGGAAAAAAGAGCAGTATGCTGCCTGCAACACAGATGATCGTCGAGGTTGCGAGGAACTGTTTTCGCAATCCGCCACGATCCGCAAGTGCACCAAGGTATGGTGACAGCAATGCGACAACGAAGGCGGTGATGGCGATTGCCATAGACCACTGTCGGGTACCTTCGGTTTCGTTTTCGGCAATCCCAAGCGTGAAATAGGTTGCATAAATGAATGTTACTGTCAATGTGGTGAACGATGAGTTAGCAAAGTCGTAAAGCGCCCACGACCAGATAGTTTTGCGGCTGGGTTTTTGTCCGTTCATAAATTTAGTTCAGAGCGTTAGCTCCAATTTAAGAGTAGTACCGATTACGCGTCATACCCGTTTACTCAACATTGAAAACCTCTGACAAAGTCCATATACTACTAATTGATGTTCAAAGTCAGGACCTACAATACGATTTCTACTCATGGCTTGGATAGGTTTCCCACATCTGATTATGTTGTCGGTGAAAACGTAGTAGAGCCGGATGCAATCCTGTTGAGAAGTCGCAGCCTTCATGGCGTCACCTTTCCGAACGCTGTTCTTGCCATTGCCCGATGTGGCGCAGGGGTCAACAATATTCCAATTGAAGAGTGTTCCAATCAGGGTATAGTTGTTTTTAACACGCCGGGTGCCAACGCGAACAGTGTCAAGGAATTGGTTATATGTGGTATGCTGTTGGCCTCCCGGCGGATTGTGGATGGTATCAACTGGGCCAGGTCCCTGAAAGAAGGGGATGTTGCCGCAGAAGTGGAAAAGGGAAAGAAAAACTTCAAGGGCCCTGAGATCATGGGCAAGACACTGGGGGTTATTGGTCTTGGAGCCATTGGGGTCGCTGTAGCAAATGCAGCCAATGCGCTCGGGATGAGGACGCTGGGTTACGATCCGTTTATTTCGGTGTCGAGTGCATGGGGGCTGAGTCGGGAAGTAACACGGGCGACGGGTCTGAATGAGATCATTCAGAGCGCTGACTACATTACGCTTCATGTACCGCTCAACGATCAGACGCGTGACCTGATCAACGCGTCTCACTTTGCGCGCATGAAGACGGGGGCTCGCCTTCTAAATTTTGCGCGTGGTCCACTGGTCAATGAAGAAGCACTCATTCAGGCTTTGGATAAGGGCACCTGTGCATGCTACGTTACAGATTTTGTGGATGCGCAACTGGTACAGCATCCCAAAGTGATTCCTGTGCCACATTTAGGTGCATCAACATCAGAGGCCGAGGATAACTGTGCAGTTATGGCAGCAGAGCAAATTCGTAACTACCTTGAGCACGGGACTGTCAAGAATTCAGTCAACTTCCCCGAAGTCACACTTCCGCCCCGTCCAGATGGGTACAGAATTCAGGTAGTAAATCGAAACGAACCCCGGATGATCAGCCAACTTGCAACCGTGCTTGCAGGTGCCGGACTTAACATTGATAATCTTGTAAATAAGGGGCGCGGTGCCCTGGCCTACAACGTGATTGACATTGGTAGCCCAGTCAGTTGCTCGGTGTTCGATCAGTTGGCAGCCATTGATGGGGTAGTCAGAGCACGTGTAATAGCTCCTTCTTAGGATGTCCTTTCCAGACCTTGGTCCTGATGTGGCGCGTAAATCCCGCCCAGAGATTACACGATTTGCCAGGTGGCTATTGAAGACCTTAGGTTGGCGTGTGGAGGGAACGTTGCCGAACCTAAAAAAGTTTGTGATTATTGCCGCATATCACACATCGAACTGGGACTTTTTCCTGGCGATGGCCATTATGTTTGCCTTGGACCTGCACGGAACCTGGATAGCAAAACACACGATCTTTCGATGGCCAACTGGTCCCCTGCTTCGCTTACTTGGAGGGAAGCCGGTTGATCGGCGTAATCATTATGGGATGGTGGAGGGGGCCATTGAGCTTTTCGAGACGAGCGAGAAATTTATTTTCGCAATCACCCCTGAAGGCACACGCAGCCGCGTGGAAAGATGGAAAACGGGGTTCTACCACATTGCGGTAGGCGCACAGGTTGTCATAGTACCGGCCTATTTTGATTACCCCGGCCGCGTAGTGGGGTTTGGAGCCCCATTTACACCTACGGGCGACATGGAGTGCGATATCGCAGCACTGCAAAAATTTTACGAACCCCACAGAAAGACAGCTGCCCGACCGGACAGGGTCTAAGGGAAGATCCCCATACGAAGATAGCCCTGAGCAATTTTGTCAATTGCGCTCATAAATGCGCCTGTGCGCAGGTCAACGTTGTGGCTTCGCGCTTTGGCATGGATTTCGTGGTATGCGTTAACCATTGTATCCTCTAGACCTGAATCAACGAGGTCAGCCTCACTTGCACCGAAAGCGAGCGTGGATTCAAGCCCCTTGACAGTCGCTGTACTCAGGCGCTTATCAATCAGGTCCTGCACGGTTTCAAGGATTCTAAGCGCGTTGTGGGCTTCGCGCCGTCGGCTCATACGACCGTGCCGCACATGGGAAAGGTTGCGGAGCCATTCGAAATAGGAAACCGTGACTCCTCCTGCATTCAGGTAGACATCGGGGATGATTTCCACACCACGGTTCGCCAACATCTGATCGGCATCGAAGGTCAGTGGGCCGTTTGCTGCTTCAGCAATGATTTTCGCCTTAATTCGATCCGCGTTGTCACTTGTCACCTGAGATTCCAGGGCTGCAGGGATTAGAATGTCGCAGTCCATTTCCAATATTAGCTTGGAATTCTGAATGTTCTGTGCTCCCGGGAAGTTGAGCGTTGCTCCAGTCTCCTTGCGGTGCGATACAATATCTTCCAGAGACAATCCGTCTGGATTGTAGAGTGCACCATCATATTCGCCGATACCAACAATTATTGCACCGGCTTTTTCCAAGAAATGAGCAGCGTGGTAGCCTACATTTCCAAGTCCCTGTACAACCACGCGCTTACCTTCTACACCGCGCTCCAGTCCCAGTGCGCGCATATCTTCTTCAATAGAGCAAGCCTCCCGAATACCAAAGAAGACACCTCGGCCCGTGGCCTCAACGCGTCCGCGAACTCCCCCCATGCCGACGGGCTTCCCTGTGACAGCGGCCAGCGCATCAAGTGGGTTATCCGTTAGTGTTTGATAGGTATCAAAAATCCAGCTCATTTCGGTGGCGGAAGTGCCATAATCAGGAGCGGGCACATCCACACCGGGTCCGATAAAATTTTTCTTGGCCAATTCAAAGGTGTATCGTCGTGTGATACGTTCCAGCTCAGGCTGGGAATACTGCCTCCGATCAATGCATATTCCGCCCTTGGCCCCGCCATAGGGGACATCTACAATGGCACATTTATAGGACATAAGAGAAGCCAGTGCCATGACTTCATCCGCGTTTACGGTGGGGGCATAACGGATTCCGCCTTTAGTTGGTTGCATATGGTGACTGTGCTCAGCGCGGTATGCGTGTATTACATCAATTTCTCCGCTGTCCCGCACGAGCGGAAAACTTACATGGTAGACGCTGTTGCAGGACCTGATCTGTGCGAGCAATCCGGGAGCATGATCAGTGTGTACCGCTGCACGGTCAAACATTTTGTTGACCTCGTCAAAGAAAGAAATATGTTGCATTATACAAGTTGAATGGTGGTTATGGAAGCGCTTCCAATTTTCCTTAATTTACGCATTTAACATACGTATATGATAGTCTCTATCTCAATTTACGCAGCGATAATCAGGCACGGATCATCCCCTTGCAGGGAATGCTATCTTTGGGTAACCGTCATACTGTTCTCCGCACATCCATAGGCAAAGTGCTCAATGATACGGTCTCCTAAACTGCGCTGGAGACACAGCAACTAGGATGCAATTTGGTTATAATTCTCCGCTGTTGTATCAGGAGATCGCGTGGGGTTTTGTAGCAGGATGCCTTTCCGGAAACTAGGAAAGTGCACAAAATTAGTTACAAACGCCTTACTTTCTCGGACGGAGGGCGTAATGGCTCCGTCTTGCTGGTAGACATTAATTGTTCACTATAAGCCATACAATCTGAATTCGTGAGTGGGCAAATATTGATTCATATCGTCCTCGTCATTGGATTGGCGATTGGTGCGCAGTGGCTGGCGTGGCGCATTCGGGTACCGTCAATCCTGCTTTTGCTGATTCTCGGATTTGTGGCGGGACCGGTAACCAGGATACTCCCGCCTGAACATTTGCAAGGCGACTGGCTGTTTGCTTTTGTCTCCCTAGCCATTGGTATCATTCTGTTTGAAGGGGGCTTAAATCTCAAGCTGTCCGAACTAAGGGGTGTGGGTCGTGTGGTACTGAATCTGGTAACCATTGGTGTGCTGATTACCGGGGTGCTTGCTGCTATAGCAGCACACTATGTGCTGGGCATGCCCTGGGAAATTGCTGCTGTATTAGGGGCCATCCTGACCGTTACCGGTCCGACCGTAGTGTTACCTCTTCTCAGACATGTTCGACCAAGTGGGCGCGTTAGTGCGATTGCAAAATGGGAAGGAATTACAATTGATCCAGTGGGTGCAATCTTCGCAGTCCTGGTGCTTGAAGCTGTGATTGTCATGCGTGAGCATGGTCCGGGTGAAAGCGGTGGCGGCATGGTTGCCACGATTCTTCCTTCGCTGGAGGCGTTGTTGGCCACGGCAGCTGTCAGTGTAGGTATCAGCGTTCTGGGCGCTATTCTCATGGTCTTTCTGTTACGGCGCCATCTGGTACCTGATTACTTGCAAAGTTCGCTTGCACTTACAGTCGTCATACTTGTATTCGCCCTGTCGAATGAACTTCACGAGGAATCAGGTCTGTTTTCTGTGACTATAATGGGAGTATTTCTTGCGAATCAACAGTACGTCACAGTTCGCAGCATAACCAAGTTCAAAGAGGATTTGCAAGTGCTTCTGATCGGCTGTCTATTTATTCTCCTGTCGGCGCGCCTCGATTTGGATGCACTGGATTATTTTGATGCGCGCGCTTTCATTTTTCTAGGCATTCTGATCTTGTTTATTCGGCCCATCGCGGTCGTATTCTCGAGTCTTCATACTGGACTTAATTGGAAGGAAAAGGGATTCATTGCGTGGCTGGCGCCACGTGGTATCGTGGCAGCTGCTGTGGCATCGCTGTTCTCGGTTCGTATCGCAGAAGTTTACGGTGCTGACCTTGCGGGACCATTGGTACCGATTGTTTATATGGTCATAATCGGTACAGTCACGGTTTATGGATTGACGTTACAGCCACTGGCTCGCGTGCTCAAGATGGCAGACTCGAACCCACAGGGTATCCTGTTTTTAGGAGCCAGTATGTGGGTACAAAGCATTGCAAAGACCATTCAGGAGCAGGGCGTGACCGTACTTCTGCTTGATGTTAATGAGAATAATATTGAGCGCGCACGCGAGCAGGGATTACCCGCAGTTGCTGCGGATGCTCTCGGAGAGCAGGTTTTCGATGAATTGGATTTGAGTGGAATCAAACGGTTTATAGCAGCGACCTCCAACGATGAAACGAATTCGCTTGCCGCACTTCGTTTTAAGGAAGTCTTTGAGGGTGGAGAGGTATATCAGCCCGCTGCTCCCACTGTTCGTACTGAGACCTCACAGCTCCGTGTGCCGACATATCTGCGGGGGCGTCCCTTGTTCGGGGCCACGCACACCGCACAAGATTTGGAACGCCGTTACGAAGCCGGGGGAGCAATACGAACCTTCGAGGTTACAGCGCCGGAAGCTTATGAAGCGCTGCAGGTGAGGTATCAACACGACTTGATTTTACTCTTCATAGTTCGGGGATCCAGTCTTCTGGTCCATGCAGAAGAAAATGGTCTAGTTCCACAGTTGGGCGATAAGGTGGTTGTACTGCTGCCACCGTCATAGGCGGACGAGCACTTGGACCGAAGTGGAATTATAGTTCACGCTACACTCGTAGTCGTACTCTCTGAAAGTCGGGGTAACAAGTGTTGAAAGATCGCTGCTTTCACATTTCTGGAATCGGTGAGAGATTAGGCAGGATCTACGAGAAAATAAGGAGTCGACCATCCTGGCACCTGGGGCGGTGCAATATACCCTAGCGTGGCCCAAGCCAATAATCAATTGAGGCGTAGGTCTTTTTTGTGAGTTCGAAATCAATTCTGTACCACTACTCCAAGCGCGTGCCCACTTGGTAGGACGACTAGGATGTCTCTCCCTCTATAAATGCTTGCCCGGAAATTAAACATTAGCCTGAAGATATCTACTTCCTGGCAGGCAATGTTTCCCTTCAGGAACTTACAGATTCCGGCTAGGTAGGTATTTCTTGCAATCAACCACGGGTGAACTATACAAGATGGCGTTTTTCCGGCAGCGACAAAGTGCAAGCGAGTCATGCGCATTGAGTCTCTTTTTAGCACTTGCGGCGGTTTCGATTATGTCGTGCTCGGAATCAGGTCCGAGCGTTGAAGAACAGTTGCAGATCGCACGCCAAGACTATGAAGCTTTCGACTTCTTGGCTGCACGCGACGGATTTGAAGAGGCCTTGAACAAGTCTCCCGACAATGCCGAAGCGGCTTATGGTCATGCGCGTGTACTGATGGAGTTCAATCAGTATGAGGATGCAATTGCTGCATTTGAGTTGGCTTTATCGCTTGCCCCCGATAACCCACATGTGCATGAAGGCTATTTGCACACGCTTGTCTGGGGTGGGAAATTGAGAGGTCAGCGCGACTGGCTTGACCGCACCATTGAACTCGGCCAGGAAACCATACGGTCGTTTCCCGATCGAGTTGAGCCGTATGAGTCAGTGGAAGACGCTGTCGGAGAACTGAATCAATCAGAGAGATGGCTGCGAATTCTAGACGCACTGGCCATGAGATCTGAGGGGGCGTCGGCTTATAGAATCAACAATTCCCAAGTCTTTCGAATTCATCACATTGGGGCGCGTTTGCGGGCCGCCCGTTCTTCAGGAGACGCGAGTGCTGTCGCGACGATAGAAGATGAATTGAGTCGTGAGCTTGAAATTGCCAGCGCATCTGAGAATGGCGCGGACGAGGCTGGCACGGAAGCCAAATTCGATCGCCAGTACTTTTTGGCCTACGGGTACGAACTGATGAACGAGGCTGATGAGCAGTACCGGTGGCTAAATCGCCTGGATGAGACACCTGAGGGGCGCGAAATGAACAAAGATATGATTCATTTCGATGTGTTTTATATGGATCATTTTATGTCAAGGGACAGCTCGCTTGAACAGCGGCTTGAGATTGTTGAGCGATGGAAACGGCGTTTCCTGCCGACTTGGGAAACCGGTGACATAGGGAAATTTCGTGTGGCCTTGTCTGAGGAGCAATCCATTCTCGAAGACGAAGCAAATCGGCAGAATGAGGAGATCGGGCAGGTTGATGAGGATTTACTTGATCGGATAATCAGTAATGCGCACGACCTTGTGCGACTGGAGACGTGGTCGGGCGCTAGTGCTTACAGAAGGATAACCAGGTTATTGATCGACTTGAACGTAAGACACGAGGTGGCCCTGGCGTTCGCCGATGAAGCTATTGCGGGGCTTGAGGAGAATCGTGCAGGTCTGATTTATCCAGGCGTGTCTCCGGACGAAGTCAAAAGTACTCGAGAGAACTGGATTGCGAGTATGGAGCGCCTTCGCGGCTTGGTGCTGGTCGGATTGGACCGTCAAGTAGAAGCAGAGGAGGTCTTGCGGCAGCTGGTTGCCAATGCCCCTCGCTCCGACCGCCTCGCTGCTCTTGGAGAACTGCTCGCCGAGCAAGGATCCTATGACGAGGCATACGAAATACTGGTGGCTGCCTTGGGTCACGATGCCCAGGACGAGCGACTTCGCAGTGACGCTGACAGAATTCATGAACTCGTGGAGGAACTCGCGTTGGCGTTGAATCGCGACGAGGGAAGGCTGGACGCTGAGATAGACAGCATCCGCATTGAAGTGGCTGATGCCGCCCGCCAGTACTTGATAGGCGACCGACTTGACCGGGTGGCCCCAGATTTCAGTCTAACTGACACCGAAGGCAAGCAATGGCGTCTCTCGGAGTTGGAAGGTAAGGTTGTCGTACTCAATTACTGGGCCACCTGGTGTGGGCCGTGCCGCCAGGAGTTTCCGTATTACAGTTCCTTGGTAGACTCATATGCGTCAGCCGACGACGTAGTATTTCTTGCGATCACCACGGACGTGGACCATAGTTTGACGCGCGAATTCCTTAGAGAGAATGACTATCGCTTTACCGTGTTGTTCGACGAAGGTAGTGCCACGGATTTCCATGTGACCGGCATTCCGGCCCATTTCATTCTGGGACCCGAAGGGCGAATTCAGTACGCCACGTCTGGATTCCCGGGCGCAGAAAAGTACAATGAGGAGATGCGCTGGCGTATAGAAGCGCTACGTGCGGGAGGCATCACGCCAATACAACTTGATTAGCTTGGTGTGAGAGGCAATCGTGCCAACCTAGTGTATGGGCACTATCGGCTTAGCCAAGAGATAACCCGGAGCGATCCTTGCGCTCCGACGCTAAGATTTAGAGTCCTTGGGCCAAATTGTCTATTTCCGGTCTTGTGGCACCGATCTTTGCTGCTTATCACATGGTCGCGTTTGAAACGGCTTCGGACTCCATCTCCAGACTGTCGCCGGAAAATTATATACCTCAGAGTCCCAATACGAAGAACGCAACGTTTTGGCGTCAGGGCTAGAGCTATTCACGATCGCGTGTAGATTAGTCTGCAGGGCGTCGAGAGCTTTGCAACTGAACGGGGGCTCTATTGCGCCGCATGCGAAGGTTCAGCAGTTCTACCAGGAGTGAGAAAGCAATTGCGAAGTAGAGATACCCTTTTGGGATATGCAGTTCAAAGCCTTCGGCGATCAACGCCATGCCGATCAAAAGCAGGAAGGACAGCGCAAGAATCTTGATGATTGGGTTTTTCTCAATAAACCCCGAGATCGGGCCGGCCGAAACCATCATCACAATGATCGCGATGATTATGGCAATAATCATGATCTCCACCCGATCGGCCATACCGACTGCCGTGATCACTGAGTTCAGGGAAAAGACAATATCCAGGAGCAGGATCTGGATCATCACATGGGAAAAGGAAGCCACGACCACCTTCTTATGCGAAGATTCAGGTATCTCAAGTTTGTCGTGAATTTCATGGGTAGCCTTGGCCAGCAGGAACAGCCCCCCGCCGATCAGAATCAGGTCTCGTCCAGAGACGTCCTGACCAAATACCTCAAACAGCGTAGCCTCAAGGCGCATGATCCAACTCAGTGACAGCAATAGTACAATGCGGCCAAACATCGCGAGCGCCAATCCAAGAAAACGGGCACGCGGTTGCTGCTTCTCGGGCAGTTTGGACGAAAGAATGGAAATAAAAACGATGTTATCAATGCCCAGAACCACCTCCAACAGCGTAAGCGTTGCGAGGGCTACCAGGGCTTCGGGGCTTGTAATCCAGTCCACGGATTATCTCTATTTTGGTGAAGTAACTTACTGGGAGCGTAAATTTAAGACAATGAATAGATCTTTCGCCTTAAACCAATAAAATGATCTTTCCCGATGCGAAAACCAAGATGATTGCCATCCTCGGTCATCCAGTGAGACATTCATTTTCGCCCATCATTCACAATACCGCGCTGAGGCACCAGGGATTGAATTTTGTCTACCTAGCGGCAGATGTCTTGCCGAGTAGTTTGTCGCAGGCTTTGCAGGGACTGTCTGCACTGGGTTTTGCCGGAGCGAATGTAACGATTCCCCACAAGGAGGCAGTATTGCCGTATATGGATAGTCTTACGAGCGCGGCCAAGGCTGTGGGTGCAGTGAATACAATCGTTTGCAAGGGGGACAAGCTTTACGGTGACAACACGGACATTGAAGGTTTTTTGTCTCCACTGCGGGGGATGGAGATTAAGGCCAAGCCGATGGTTTTGCTGGGTGCTGGCGGCGCAGCACGCGCTGCGGCTTATGGTTTACTTAGACACTATCGCCCACGCCCACTGACTGTAGTGGCACGAAGGATTGGCCAGGCAGAACAATTGGTGAAGGACCTGGCAAGTTTTCGTGGTGACGGGGAATTGAATGTGTCAGATTTCGCATCTGCAGCAGTGCACATTCGCAATAGTCAGCTTATCGTTAACTCAACACCGGTAGGGATGCACCCGAATACCAGGGAAACACCTTGGGAACAGCTGGAAGATTTCTCTTCGGGTCAAGTGGTCTATGATCTGGTTTATCGGCCGAACCGGACCCGTTTCCTTGAGGATGCTGAATCTCGCGGAGCCACTGTGATTGGGGGACTAGCCATGCTGGTGGAGCAAGCTGCTGCTGCGTACAGGCAGTGGACGGATCAGGATTTGCCTATTGAAGTGGTATACAGTACATTGAGGAGTTTACTTGACTGAAAACCCATTCTGAAGCATGCTTAATAGACGTCCAATCACATTGTTGTCGCTGTTGTGTTTTGTTGTTCTGCCTGCTCAGGCGCAGGTAACCGGACTCGGAAGCACGATGTTTGAGAATTCCGGTGCAGAAGAGGCACAGGATATGTTCTCCCGTGGAATCCTCTTATTGCACAGTTTTGAGTATGAAGACGCCCGCGATGCCTTCTCGGAGGCACGCAGAATAGATCCTGGTTTTGCAATGGCTTATTGGGGGGAGGCCATGACCTATAATCATCCGATCTGGATGCAGCAGAGTACAGAAAAGGCCCGGGATGTGCTGCTTGAGCTTGGTCCAGACCTCCAGGGACGTCTGGCAAAGGCCCCCACGACGCGGGAGAAGGATTATCTGCGCGCGGCGGAGGCATTGTATTTCAGTGAAGGAGACAAAAAAACACGGGATTTTGCGTTTGAAGAGAAGATGGCTGCTCTGTCTGCCAGATACCCAGACGACATGGATGCGGCCGCATTCCATGCTCTATCAATCTTGGGTCTGGCGCACGACGGCCGCGATTTTGAATTGTATATGCGTGCGGCCGCAATTGTCGAGGAAGTATTCGCAATAAACCCGCAGCACCCGGGTGCTGCACACTACCTGATTCATTCGTACGACGACCCGGTTCATGCCCCGCTCGGGCTACGGGCGGCACGCACCTATGCAACAATTGCACCGGATGCGGCCCACGCTCTTCATATGCCATCGCACATCTTTACTGCATTGGGCATGTGGCCTGAGGTGGCATCTGCCAATGAGGAATCATTTGCTGCAAGTGATGCACGCATGCGACGCAAGGGATTGGGTGTGAGTGCGCGCTCTTTTCATGCTAGGCATTGGCTTGCTTATGCATACTTGCAACAGGGTCGCCATGCAGAAGCCGAGGGGCTGCTTAAGGACATGATCAGCGACGCTGAGGAAGGTGGTAGCAGGTTGGCACGCAGGCATTTGGTTTCCATGACGATTTCTTATCTGGTCGAAACGCAGCGGTGGGACTCGGACTATGCAAAAATTGAATTAGATCCTGAGGGACTGAGTCCCAATAGTATCGCGGACCTCCTATTTATAAGAGGCAGTGCAGCCCTGGCAAGTGGTGACGAGGAGGAGGCACGTAAGGCACTCAGCGAACTGATGCATTTAGAGGGTGCAGAGGTGGGGGAATTGCTCCAGCACCAACTAAAAGCGCAACTCCTGGAATTGGAAGGCAATCTGGACGGTGCAATTGATTTACTCGCAACAGCAGCGGAAATGGAGGCGGCCAGACCGATGGAATTTGGTCCCCCCAAACCTGCAAAACCGACGTATGAACGCCTTGGCGAGTATTACCTGAAGGCTGGCAAGGGGGCGAAAGCGATGAAAGCATTCGAAACATCTTTGACAAGGGCACCGGGTCGGTCATTGTCCTTCATTGGTATGGTTGCCGCCGCAAAAATGAAGGGGGATAAAGACGCACACAAGGAGGCAACTGCCAAACTGGAGAAAAATTGGAAGAGAGCGGATTCCAGTGTTACTAAGACATTCCCGATTCCCGACTGAGATTGCCTTTTCCATAGGTTTTTGGTGGTGTATTTCTCAAGAAACATTGCGAAAATGCAATCGAAGTTCAGCCCCCTCCGTAATCATGGGTATGGCCATGTGGGTGAAGCCGCAAGGATCGTTGTTGTGATTACGTCCGCAAGATAAAGGAGAGTTGTTAGGGATGAACACTGCTTGGGCCACCTGCTCATCCATTTCCGTATGAGATGCTGAACCGGCCTTATAGCTTCCATTTTGTTAATTGAGTGTAGCTCACTGCTGGCAATGAATCGCTTGCTGGACGTTAATAGGGCATTGTGATGAGATCCTGGATCCAGTTATGTCTCTTGGCGGTGATGCTGTTCGCGATATTGCCTGGCACACAGGCCCAAATCGCTGGGCCTCCCAAGCATGAATTCCGGGCTGCCTGGATCGCAACGGTTTACGGGTTGGATTGGCCACAGCAGGGAGCAGGCGAGTCTCAGCAGAAGGGGGCTTTACGGCAGCTTCTGGATCATCTCCAGAATGCAGGGATCAATGCGGTAATTTTCCAGGTTCGTTCGATCGGGGATGCCATGTACGAATCCAACCATGAGCCATGGTCCCACTACCTAACGGGCAGGCAGGGAGCGGATCCAGGTTATGATCCCCTGGCGTTTGTCATTGAAGAGTCTCATAGCCGAGGCATGGAGCTACATGCATGGTTTAATCCCTACCGGGCTGACAACGGTTCATCATTTACGCCGGCAAATAACCATGTTACGGTAACACATCCAGAGTGGACCTACCAAGCTGGACCGCTGACGCTGCTGGATCCAGGAAAAGAGGAGGTGCGCAACTATGTTGTATCCGTCATTATGGGTGTGGCACGTCGCTACAAGATTGATGGGGTCCATTTTGACGACTATTTCTATCCGTATCCCCCCAATCAGATCTCTACGCAGGACAGCCAGACATTCCAGACCGAAAGCCGAGGGTTCACGAGTCTGTTTAATTGGCGTCGGGACAATGTTAACCTTCTGATCGCACAGGTTGCTGACAGTCTACGCGCATTCGATCCGGCGATCAAGTACGGGATTAGTCCGTTTGGTATTTGGAAGAATAACGTACCTGCAGGAATTCGCGGGCTTGACGCTTACAGCGTCCTCTACGCAGACGCCACGGCTTGGATCAGACAAAAGACTATCGATTACCTCGCGCCACAATTGTATTGGCCCTTTGGAGGTGCCCAGGCCTACGAAAAACTGGCACCCTGGTGGGCGGACCAAATAGATGATCGACATTTATACCCGGGCCATGCACTTTATCGAACTGAAGCATCTTCGCCGATTGGTCCGATGGAAATTCCCGACCAAGTCGCTTTTAACCGGAATTATTTTGGAATTCAGGGCAGTATATTTTTTCGGGCACGTCATCTGTCTCCCGGTCGCGGGAGAAATTTTGCGCGGATCATGCGGGAAGGACTTTATCAATACCCTGCACTCACGCCATCCATGGATTGGAAGGATCAGACTCCGCCAGCTGCTCCTCTTAACCTGATTGCTTCGCAGGATGGTGGAACAGTACGGCTGACGTGGGATCCTCCTGGCGAAGCTCCTGCACGCTACACTGTATATCGCGTAAAGAGCGAATTAGAGCCGGATGCAACCACGGCCGCCCAGGATGCGCGCAACTTGATTGCTTTAACTGGGAGAACCGCAATTACCGATACCCCAAGTGCAGATACCGGCAATCATTGGTATTTCGTACAATCTGTGAGCTCTAATTCTATTGAGAGCGATCCGAGTAACATCATAATATCTCCTGTGCAAACAGGCTTGAGCTCGGTGCCGACCCGGCTGGGTTTAAGTGTAGTGATATATCCGACTGTATTCAGTGAGCAGGCACAGGTAGAGTACACATTAGAGGAGCCCGGAACCGTTACTTTGGAAATGATTGACGTGATCGGGCGTAGTAGTGTTACTCTCATCAAGGGTGAGTTCAAGCAGTCTGGTCAGCATGCACTGACCATTAATGCAAGTGAGTACGCACTGGCGAACGGACTGTACCTGCTAGTTCTCCGCAAGGATTATCAGCGGGTTACCCGTGCGTTCAGGCTTGTTCGATAAAGAGTGTCCATTTGCAGATACGCCGGTTGAGACCCTTTCCGTGACTGAATTTTCAGACTCGTACAACGGGACCTTTTGGGCCTTAGGCAGTCTGGGGTGTCACATTGTGGGGGGGGACTCTGCTGCCTGATACTTGCCAGCAGGATTCCTTCCAGGATTGGGAAGACCGGCAGTCTTGAGAAGTAGCGATTCCCCAAAATTGCCACTAATCACGGGTGGTTCTTTGAACGATCAGTCGGCAGGTATCTGGAGGGCGGTCCGCATCTGCCTCACAATTCGGCACGTCCCGGTCCTTGTGGTAGCCGGTTAGCTTCCAATCAGTGTGAAGGCACCTCCAGCAAGCAGTCCACCAATGATTGGTCCCAAAACGGGAATCCAGGCGTAGCCCCAGTCATTGTCGCGTTTACCGCTGATGGGGACCAGTGCGTGAATAATGCGTGGGCTGAGGTCCCGGGCAGGATTGATGGCGTAACCCGTCGTACCTCCTAAAGTCAACCCGATCGCCAGTACTACAGCACCAACGGGAAGTGCATCCAAAGCGCCTAGCCCAACATCCGGTTTCACCATGTATAGCACGGCGAACACCAGAACGAAGGTTGCAATAATCTCACTTAGCAGGTTTGAGAGGTTGTTGCGGATGGCGGGTGCGGTGCAGAACACAGCTAATTTTGCATCCCCATCGTCGGTTGCTTCAAAGTGATCGCGGTAATGCAGCCAGACCAGAAATGCTCCGAGCGCTCCTCCCAAAAATTGTGCCGTAAGGTACAAGGGGACCAATGTCCATTCAAAACTTCCCGCAAGTGCAAGTCCAAGCGTAACCGCCGGGTTGATGTGCGCACCGCTGTACCCGGCCACGACAAAGACGGCTACGAATACAGCTGTACCCCAGCCAAAACTGATGGTAATCCAGCCGGCGCCGCTCCCCTTGGTATCCTTGAGCACGACGTTTGCGACAACCGCATTTCCAAGAAGGAGCAATATTGCGGTACCGATAAATTCACCCAGAAAAGGACTCATTGCTGATACAGATTATGATTTGATGGTTACTGTTATTGATCCCAGCCCTTGGAGCGTTCAACAGCAGAAGCCCAGGAATCCATCAGTGCAGAAGCATCTGAACGTGATTTTTGTGGCTCAAAGATGCGCTCTTTTTGCCACAACTGGCTAAGATCATCAAAACCGGCCCATTGTTCCACTGCGATTCCTGCCAGGTATGCAGCCCCCAGTGCGGTCGTTTCGCGCACGACAGGTCGGACCACGGGAACCCCCAGAATATCTGCCTGAAACTGCATGAGCAGGTTATTTGCCGTTGCCCCACCATCTACACGCACTTCCTTGAGCCCCACACCGGCATCTGCCTCCATGGCTCTGATTACATCTGCGCTCTGGTACGCGATACTTTCGAGTGCTGCCCGGGCAATATGCGCTGCGTTGCTGCCACGTGTCAGCCCTACAATGGTGCCTCTTGCATAGGGATCCCAGTGTGGCGCCCCCAGTCCAGTAAAGGCTGGCACGACGGTTACTCCCCCATTATCCGGCACCTGTGATGCGAGCGTCTCCACTTCGGAGGATGAGGCAATAAGTCCAAGTTGGTCGCGCAGCCATTGAACGACCGCACCGCCTACAAAGACACTGCCCTCAAGCGCGTACTGCGTTTCGTTGTTCAGCTTCCACGCGATGGTGGTGAGTAGTTTGTTTGTGGAAGGGATGGCATTTGTCCCAGTGTTCATAAGCAAAAAGCAGCCCGTACCATAGGTATTTTTTACCATTCCGGGCTTTGTGCAAACCTGTCCGAACAGAGCTGCCTGTTGATCACCGGCAACTCCCGCGATGGGGACTGGGGTGCCCAAGAGGGTCGTTTCTCCGATTACGCCGCTTGATGGAACGACATCCGGCAGGATTTCCAGTGGCACATCCAGTAGCGTACAAAGCTCGTCGTCCCAGTCAAGTGCGTGCATGTTATAGAGCAGCGTACGGCTTGCATTCGAGACATCAGTGCAGTATTGTCTGCCGTTCGTCAGCTTCCAAATCAGCCATGTATCAACTGTACCGATGCACAGTCGACCTGCTGCCGCCAGATCCCGCGCGCCCGAAACATTGTCCAAGATCCACCTGATTTTTGTACCGGAGAAGTACGGATCCAGTACTAGTCCGGTGCGCGACTGGAATAAATCTGCCTGTCCATCCGCTCGTAATTGGTCGCATTGGCCAGCGGTGCGGCGATCCTGCCAGACAATAGCGTTATGGACGGGGTGACCGGTGTCCCGATCCCACGCAATGGTAGTTTCGCGCTGGTTGGTGATTCCGATTGCCTTTATATCCTGACAGAGCAGTCCGCAGTTCTGCAAGACCTCGTGGGCTACCGACAGTTGGGAGTTCCAGATAGCAATTGGATCGTGCTCGACCCACCCGGGCTGAGGATAAATCTGGGGGAATTCCTGTTGTGCCATCCCCACAATAGAACCCTCTGCGTCGAAAACAATGGCGCGCGAACTTGTGGTCCCCTGATCAAGGGCGAGAATGTATGACATGCTTGGCAAAGTGTGAACTGACACAAATATAATACTTAAATGCAACCACGTGGATATCTAATCGTAGTTCCACTGAGGGGGATCTCTCAATTATTGATCATGGATATCGTAACTGTCATCACTGCAACAGCATTGCTCCTTATAGCTATCGGTATTGGGCACAGGGGCAACGGTTCCTGGGTTATTCTGGCGGGTTTTGCCTTGGGTATTGGTGC
The DNA here is from genome assembly GCA_028875125.1 of Bacteroidota bacterium. Classification (GTDB taxonomy): domain Bacteria; phylum Bacteroidota; class Rhodothermia; order Rhodothermales; family Bin80; genus Bin80. Next base: position 26,898 of record JAPPGC010000088.1, read on the forward strand.
AGTGATTGCGCGGCTCTGGTCAGGAGGCGGATTCATTCAGGTGATCATCGAGTTGCTCAGGGATGGCGGTATCAGTCTGCTTCTGGCGGCGGCGTATATGGGCTTCAGAAAATTGGCAGAAAACGCACGCCCTTTTGTAATTCTGGGAGTGGCCTCTCTGGCATTGGCGGGGTTACTGTTTGGGGCCAAACATCTTTGGCAATCAATTTGGCATCAAACAGAGCAATCTGTACTGGTTGAGTTGGGACCCGATGACTCAATCCTTGAGGTTGAGGATATTCTAGAACGTTTTGCAGAAACCTGGGAGCGTGCTTTTCCCGAGCTTACGCTTGCCGAGGATGTAGACCTTGCTCAGGTTTATCTGATCAGCGTGTCTTCGCGCCGAGCGGAAGCCATGATGTCTGCTCTTAGAGCAGACACGGAGAATGTTGATCATGTGGAGTTCAATGTGGAGATTAGCTTGTCTCTTCCGCCTTCCGACGAGATTGAGGACCAGTCGGGAAGTACAGTTCTAGAAAATGATCCATATGTAGCACAGCAGTGGGCATTGGATGCAATTCAGGCGCACGAAGCGCATGCAGTGCTTGAGAATACAAGCCCTGTACGCAAGGCTCGCGTTGCTATACTGGATACCGGGGTTGAATCCGATCATGAAGACTTGCAAGCGGTCTATTCTACCGGGGTTACACGGGATGAACATGGACATGGCACGCACTGCGCCGGAATTGCCGGTGCGACAACCAATAATGGTCTTGGAGTTGCATCATTAAACTGGGAGGGACGGTTTATCGAGTTGTTGGGATTTCAGGCCCTTGGAGATGCAGGTCGAGGCTCGATAGAGCAGATAGCGCAGGCAATCATTGATGCTACGAGGGCCCGGGCGGATGTGATCTCTATGTCCTTAGGCAGCAAGTCTGATGTACAGCCTCGCGTGTTGACGAATGCCGTGGAGTACGCAATCAACCGTGGGGTTATTGTGGCCGCTTCGGCAGGAAATGCCAACGAAGATGCGATTGATCATTTCCCATCCAATATTGATGGTGTGATCGCTGTCGCGGCGGTTGACAGGGATCTTGCCAAGGCCGGTTTTTCCAATACGGTCGGCAGTCTTTCCCGCCCGATTGCAGCACCAGGGGTTGACTTGGTGTCCTCTTTCCTTGAAGGAACATACAAGCCCATGAGTGGCACATCTATGGCTACGCCTGTTGTGACGGGGTTGCTGGGGGTAATGAGATCAATGAACCCGGAGCTTACGGCAGATGAAGCGTACTTGATACTGCATGAAACAGCTACTGAAGTAACTGATACTCCGGTGGTTGGCCGCGTGATTGATGCAAGTGCCGCACTTGAACGTACCATGCGTACGGCAACGCTGTAGCCGGAGCTACTCCCGTACCTCTACAATCATTTCTATTTCCACTGCGATCCCAATTGGAAGGGAGTTCATTCCAACGGCTGCTCGGGCATGTTTTCCGATCTCGGGGCCGAATACTTCTACGAGCAAATCCGAACAGCCGTTAATTACGTTTGGCTGTTGGGTATAGTCTGGTGTCGCATTGACCATGCCATTCACCATGACAATACGCGTAACCCGACTCAAGTCACCGATCTCCTGTTTCAGTGTAGCTAGGAGCGCAATCCCCGTTTGTCTGGCAGCTGCGTATCCTTCTTCAAGTGTAAGGTCTCTTCCCAGTTTCCCTGTGATGTACGTGCCATCGGGCAGGAGGGGTCCATGTCCAGCGAGAAAGACAAGATTGCCGGTCTGCACTGCCCCCACATAGTTGGCCACAGGGTCAGGTGGGTCGGGCAGCTGAATCCCAAGTTCATCTAGGCGTTGTTCGGGGCTCAGTTCCTGGCCATGAACAGCAGCCGTGAAGAGAGCGAATAGAATAATGAGATATAGTCTGGTTCTCATGTCAGCGTTTGTTGAAAAATCTGGTATCAGTGATGCTGAATGGTAGTGATGGCCACAGTATCAAATATTGAACATCTTTTCAGATGAGTCATGTTTGACGGGAGAGGTGACCGCCCGGTGAGTCTGATAAACATTTACGTTGAACTTCCAGAAGCGCTTGGAGACTTTCTGGCAATGAACTGTTTTCCCACTGGAGGTATCCACCGGTCAGTTAGGTTTGATCGAGTACACTCTGGAAATTCTCGTCGGATATATTGCCGCCGCAAATGATCAATGCTAGCCGCTTTTTGGTCAAGTTTTTCTTGTATCCCAGAAAACAGGCAACTGCGACCCCCGCGGCTCCCTCAATTTTTATCCCGTGCTCGCGATAGACGCGGCGCATGGCGTTGGCAATCTCCTCTTCCGTAGCCATCAACCATTCGTCCACTAAATCCACGCAAAGCGGGAGGGTAATCGTATCAGATTCAATTTGGCCGGCTGTGCCATCGGAGAGAGTAGGTTGTGAATGTTGTTCAACGATGCGGCCGGCTTCTACAGATGCCTGCATTACGTTGGATCTTTCGGGTGAGCACCCGATAATCTTGATAGTGGGAAGGTGGGTTTTCAGTATAAGTGCCAAACCGCTGATCAGGCCGCCGCCTCCCACAGAAACAAAGACGTAATCCAAGGATCCTGCCTGGCGCAATAGTTCAACCCCGACGGTCCCCTGGCCTGCTATGATCTGCCAGTCGTTGTAGGGAGAGATAAACACGCGTCTTTCCTGCTCTGCTACACGTCGAGCCTCCCGTTCTGCGTCTATTCCGTCATCCCCACTAAAAACGAGGTCCGCAACGCCCTCGCTAAGCACTTCACGCTTATGCTCTTCTGTGGTGACGGGCAGATAGATCGTTCCCTTTGCGCCAAAATCCTTCAGAACACGGGATATCGCAAGGCCATGGTTACCGGTAGACGCCGCAGCTATGGGGCTAAGTGGTTCATTCAGCGACAATAGTTTGTTCAGGGCTCCTCTGTATTTGAAGGATCCGGTATGCTGTTCATTTTCGAGTTTGAGGAAGACAATTGCACCGAATTCTTTTCCGAGTTCTTTCGATCGCAAAGCTTTGGTTTCAACCACTTCTCCTTTCAGCCTATTTGCCGCGTCCATTACGTATCGATAAGCCCGCCAGTGAGTGACGTGGTATTCAGCAGGTTTATCAGCACGTTTGGCCATATAGGCTCTCCTCACAGGTTGGTCAAAACGCTCAATGGCGTAGCGTAAAGCAGTGCGGGGGAGAACTACGGTCGGGTCATCCAGGAATTCGGCAAGAACAGACTCATCGCGCTTACCAACCTCACGAAGCATCCAGCCGCAGGCCTTGTGAATCAAATCTTCCGGATCATGTGCCAAAATATCTGAAAGCGCAAGTGTATCGTTGTATTGATCCCGTTTGATGAAATAGTATGTAGAGATAACTGCGATCCGGCGCTCCCACAGGTTGTCACTTCGGGCGAGGGTATATAATGGTGTTCGAGGGCGCTTGAAGAGATAGGGTCCCAGGATCTTGTGTGCGCTTGTATCAACCAGATCCCAATTGTTAACAAAGGAGGTGTGTTCCAGATATGCGTTGTACACCCTATACTGATTACCACGTTTGAAGGCGTGAACAAGAAGGCACAGGGCTACGAATCGGTCCTCGTGATAATCAGATCGCAAGAGTACGAGCATTTCATCAAGCGAAACCTTCTTCCAGCTCTGGGCGATCCTCCGCAGTTCCGGCACACGAATTCCACGAAAGATATCTCCCTCACCGTATTCTCCGGGGCCGGTTTTGAAGAAGCGTTGAGCATGTGCTGCCTTCACGGGATTCCCCATGCTCGCCAACAGTTCCTGAATATCCCTGGCAGTCATGGTAATGGAACACCTTGCACATAAACGCGTGCTCCTTTGCTGCCCAACAATAATTCTTGTTTAAGCATGGTTGAGGAGCTTTTACGACGTGCAGAAACGTACATCCCGGAGGATTACGATCCCAACCTCTACAAAATACGTCATTCGGCTGCGCATATTATGGCGCAGGCCGTAGTGGAGCGGTTTCCGGAAGCGAAGCCTACTATAGGACCGCCAATTGAGGATCGTTTCTACTATGACTTCGAGATGTCGTCTCCTCCGCATGAAGAGGATCTGTCTTGGATTGAGGATCGAATGCGGGCGATTATTAAGGAACGGCATCGTTTTGAGATCCGTGAGGTAGCACTGGACGAGGCCCGTGCGCTTTTTGCAGACAATCCTTACAAGCTCGAACTGATTGAAGAACTGGCGGCCCAAGATGGAGATACACCTTTGACAGTCTATCAGCAGGGGCCCTTTGTTGATCTTTGCAGGGGACCGCATGTTCCCCACACCGGATACCTTAAACCCAATGGAGTCAAGCTGTTGAGCATTGCGGGGGCCTATTGGCGGGGAGATGCTGAGAAAGCACAATTGATTCGCATTTACGGCACGGCATGGAAGAATCGCACGCAGTTGCAGGAGTACCTGGATCGTCTGGAGCAGGCTCGCGCCAGAGACCATCGGGTTCTAGGAAAGAAGTTGGAGTTGTTTATGTTCAGTGAGAAGGTCGGACCGGGACTGCCACTTTGGCTTCCAGCGGGAACCACACTTCGGGAAACTTTAGTGAATTTTTTACGCGAGGAACAACTTCGCCGTGGCTATGAACCTGTGATCACACCGCACATAGGGCACCTTGATCTTTACCGAACCAGTGGGCACTACCCGTATTACAGTGAAAGTCAGTTTCCCCCCATGCACTCACATGGGATGGACGGTTACCTGCTCAAACCCATGAACTGTCCGCATCATATTCAAATTTATGCACATAAGCGGCGCAGCTATCGGGAACTGCCTGTAAAGTTGGCGGAATTTGGACAGGTTTACCGATATGAGCAAACAGGCGAGCTTGGCGGCTTGACACGTGTACGCGGTTTTACTGTAGACGATGCGCATATATTTTGCCGGCACGATCAGGTTGAAGAGGAGATCTGGGACTCCGTAGATCTTGCACTTCAGGTATTAGGTGCATTGGATTTCAAGGATTACAGTGTGCAGTTATCGCTCCGCGATCCCAGTAACCATGAGAGGTACACTGGCGCTGTAGAGGTCTGGGAAGCTGCCGAGGATTCGATGCGAAAGGTTGTAAATAAGATGAATCTGGATGTCCGCGAAGAGCTCGGGGAGGCGGCCTTTTACGGGCCGAAGATTGATTTTATGGTTCGGGATGCACTTGGGCGGCAATGGCAATTGGGTACGGTCCAACTGGATTACAATCTACCTGAGCGTTTCGACCTCTGGTATACAGGTGCGGATGACGAACGCCACCGCCCAGCTATGATTCATCGAGCGCCGTTTGGTTCAATGGAGCGGTTTATTGGAGTCTTGATTGAGCATTGCGCGGGGGTATTTCCTTTATGGCTGGCACCGGAGCAGGTTCGGGTAATGTCGATTTCTGAGCGTTTTGCGGATTATGCCGGAGATGTGCATGCCGGGCTACAGGAGGAGGGATTACGTACGACACTGGATGTTCGCAGTGAGAAAATCGGTTACAAGATCCGCGAGGCGGAGCTTTTGAAGGTGCCCTATATGGTTGTACTTGGAGCTCGTGAAGCAGAGGGAAAGACGATCACTGTCCGTGCTCGTTCCGGCGAAAACCTAGGTGGAATGACGCTGGATTCGTTTCTGGATTCTATTCAGAATGATCGTTCTCCAATCATGAGGAGAGATCTCGTTCGAGTTCCTAAGGAATAGGATCGGAATTCGATACCCGTAGATTCCAGTGTGATATTTCTCGGGGATACAAGCCACTCCATCGGAATTCCTCAGCACGGGGGTACAATATCAATTGAGTAATTTGGGGTAGTTCAGTTGTATGGGGAGCGGGACAGTTGCTGGCGGGGGTTTATTCCAGCTGTTTCGTTCTGAGGCTGGTCAGCATAGGCCTTCAAAACATTCGTTCCGCCGGTCCCGTCCTTTTATGCGGGGTCGCTGACTTTGGCTACTTTACGGTTTTGAGTCAGTTTCCCAGAGCATGCGGATGGGAACGGCAAACATACCATCCCCAAAACTTGCGCAAAGTTCTCCGTCGTATAGCAGTGCACCAAACGTGAATCTATCTTCATGAGCTGCCTTGATCTTGCGTAGTGCTTTGAAATCGGAACTAGTGATCGAAGCTCCCGCTTTTATTTCAACACCGGCTAATTTGGAGCCTCCCAGCTCAATGATCATGTCTGCTTCAACCCCGTATCGGTCCCGAAAATGGTAGAACCTGTACGGCTTACTTGATGAGCTGGCTTGACGTCGCAATTCTTGAAAAACAAACGACTCTAAGAGTTGGCCCAGAAGGTTACGGTCCTTCTGTAAATCATTTGCATCAATATTCAATAGTGAACAAGCAAGACCGGTGTCGCCGATATGAATTTTGGGAGTCTTGATCATCCTTTTCATCCGGTTACTGTACCAGGGTGGAAGCCTCTTTATCAGGAAATGGCGCTCTAGTAGTGACAAGTAATGCCGAATCGTGTTGCGATTCATTTGCAATTGTGATGCGATGGAGGACGCGTTGAATAGTTGGGCAGATAAACCGGCTACCGCAGTGATTAAACTGGGAAGCGAATCAGGAGAATGAACCTTCACCTGCCCAGTAATGTCATGCTGAATTAAGCTGACGACATAGCTATTGTACCAAGAAGAGCGTATTCTATCTACAGGGATGGCCAGAGCGGGGGGATATCCACCAGCCACAATTCGATCTGCTAGATTACTTCCCAGAGGCTCGGATTGGCTCATTCGGAAATCTCCCGTAAACAGTCGCTCGAGAAAAGGGGTGGACTTGGTTTGTTCAATTTCCACTTGAGACAGCGGATGTAGGCGAACGATGAGCATGCGACCAGTAAGTGCATCGGTCAATTCTGGGAGAAAAAGGACATTGGTTGAGCCAGTCAGGATAAATTGACCATTTATTCGGTGACGATCCACAGACAATTTGAGTAGTCGAAACAGTTCCGGGGCAAGTTGTATCTCGTCAAGTATGACGCGGTCTGGGAGTGCGTACATAAACCCCGTCGGGTCGCTCTGCACCGCTGCCAGGGTTTTCAAAGTGTCGAATGTGTAATAGATCTTATAGTAGGACTATCCCGGCTGGTTGAGCTACATTAGCATGCGTTC
>JAPPGC010000015.1 GCA_028875125.1 Bacteroidota bacterium
TGATTAAGTGAGCAATTTAAATCTCACCAGGTGGGCAAATTCATCTCAATACACATATAGCACCACACGATTTCATTCCGGTGATTATTCTTGCCAAATAATGCATCCATCAAGAGCCGTAAGTATGAGTTTGCAGTTGGATCACAATACAGGTAGATACTGCCAGTTGGTTTAAGTACCCTACGCAGTTCCATGATCCGTATGGCCATATAGATCGGGTAGGACATCATGGAATGCCCGTGAATCTCACCGTGCCATGCAAGGTCGATGTCTGATATTCCCCATGTGTCTTTATACTCTGCTCCGGCTGCCTGACAGCCGATAGGCGCGGCGTAGTTTGCATTGGAGTTGAACGGCGGATCAAGATAAATCAGGTCTATGCACTCCGAGTTGAAACCGCGAAGTGTATCCAGAATATCCCCCGTCCAAATGGTCTGATGCTGGAAGTTGGGTTTGCCTGTCGCCCTCATGCGGTCAGGTCTTGACCTAGCGAGGAGGCGTGGACAAAATTACCTTAGCAAGCTTTTCAGGCGTAGCAGGTATAGTACCCTGCAATTTCATAATGTCATTCTTGACTGGCCGACCACGTTTGGCCGGTTGCTTTTTGAGTGCAGGAGGCTTCGGTTTAGGCATCGGTTTGGGTTAGTCACGATGTTCAATATAGGGAATCCTATTGCGTTTATCACGTTTGGCCCTTACGAAGTGCCTAAAATTGAAAACTTTACGTCCGATCAAGTTCAATATCATATCCGAATGTGCGAAGAAGCCGGATGGTTGCATCCGGGTAAAAAGATGACTGGAAACGGACGCTCTAAGAATGCCCATGTTGGTGAACTTACTTGGAGTGGACATCAGTATCTTCGCAAGTTCAAAGGGGCTGATTAGTCACAGTGCTTATAGTTGAGACTATTCGCATTTTTCATTGTTTGCCCGTCTTGCATCGTTCATTTTTTGTCGATTCACACCGTTAGCATTTCCCTTGTATGCGTTCACTGCATCCATTTCCTTGCGCTCCAGAATGTCACATTCCGTCAATTCTACGTAATCAGCGTCATGTAGCCGAATTGCTATTGCGTCTTGGTTTCTGTCAGAACCGAATCCTGTTAAGTATCCCACAATCTTTTCGCCGGAAAAAGACTCCTCAACTTCGCCAATAATGACTCCGTTGGCTCCCAGTTGACCGGCTCTACGGCGCAGATGTTCAAGTAACTGTGATCTATTCGACTACTGACCAGATCCTGATCCCGCCCAAATTGCTACCCAATCGTGTGGAGGAATAGAATCCCCAGAGAGAAAAATTTGCACATTTTCTGGAAACACAGGAGGTAGATTCGGCATCAGTATGGTATGACTGACGGAAGTGCATCCTGCCAAGATCAATACGAGCAGTGCAATGGTGCTGATAAATGTGTGGAGGTTCTTCATTGAATTCACCTTGTTTGTAGTTACGGACGCACCTATACAGCTGTCGGGCTATGCGTACACCCGTAACGGTAAGCTCAATGATGGTACGGAGAATTCCTGCACCATGCCCTGCCTATTCACCTACCCAAGTAGCTATTCTGGGCTGTTCAAGGCTATTCTATTTAGCAGGTGGCCCGACATGTGCTGAAGCTCACGATTACGGATACGCAGGGGCAGTACACAAACCTTTTTTGGGATGATTACGTATATATGCGTAATAATGTTGTATTGTATACGCACACATCACTAATCGAACCGCCCGGACGGGCTTTGTCAAATGGAAGTTTTTGCTTATGTACCTGAATTTATATGGATAGCATCCCTAAGTTTTTTAGGAGGTACTTTGGCCGTACTTATTGCACATCGGTTGTCTGTGCAAGAGCGTAGATATAACAGGAAATTAGATGCTTTATTCCAAATTACACGTAACTTGACCGCCCATTATTATAAAGAACGAAAGTCTTTGACATACTTAGATCATTCTCTGAATGATGCTATGATCATATTTTCTTCTAAAAAGATCAGATTAGCTATTGACAATGTTCTCTCAGAAAAAGGTGAGACTGTTAGTATCCACAAGGTGCATGAAGCAATAAAACTCATGTGTAAAGATATTGACCCAACATTAGAATATCGTATTCGTAATTGAGTCTGTTTGGAATGTTTTTTGCGTATTCGTATACTAGTAACTGCTAGGCCTCAGCCCAAGACCTACACCATCAAGCCTGACCAATGAGTGAGCCACAAATCTTTTTCATACCTGTTTTATCCTACGAGGACGGCACACTGGCTGTCGTTGATAGTGATATTAAGGGATTGATAATTGAGGTTAGTTCATATGATGAGTTGATAATTGAACTCCCACGGGTTGCTTATCGCTTGTTGAAATCAAACCATCAATTAACGGATGAACAAATGGCACAAGCTATACTGGTTTCTGAGATTTCACCATTTCAAGTTCAGGACACGGTTCACAATAAGGAAACCAGTTCACTTCCTTCGTTACCAAGGATGTTATGGGGAGATAAGAAACATTCGCAGTATTTGGAATATGCGTAGTTAATGGCGGGGTACGAGAAGACGGTTCGTAAGACGTTGAAGAAGAACGGATTTTCTGTGGAGCGTAATCCCAGAGGTAGTCATGTAATTTGGAGTAATGGGCAAATTGAAGTATCTGTTCCGGCAAAGATAAAATCACGTCATACAGCCAATGGAATATTTAAACAAGCAAACATTAGAAAAAAGGTTTAAGATCTGATCAACTCCTGATACTTCAACTGCTTCCCGACCTGCCCCTTGCTGTTTGCTCCATTGGATTTTTTTCGTATTCGTACACTAGTAGCTTGCTCTATCCATAATTCTTGAATGTTTCAAGACGCTTGCAATGCTGCATTGAAATTCATGCAGCCTGCCATAACTGTGTGGGCAGACAATAACAACGAAGTTAATTACTCTATCGGTGCGGGTGTACTCTTGAATGATGAAGGCTGGTTTCTGACTGCTGGACATATATTGAAGGCATTCATTAACTCGGTCCATGACAAGAGTGCCGGCAATATCAAAGACTATCAATTTGAATTTGGTCAAATTGGCAAGGGCTTGAAAAAATCCACATACAAGACCCGATTGATTTTGGTGTTGGGCAAGTTTCAACATATACTCCCAGAGAGGATCAGCAGTGTGCCGTCCTGAGAAAACGACCAGTAAGACAAGGGGAGTTATTGTGCCGAATTGGATACCCCTTTTTGGCCGGGCCCAAAATAACATATGACACTAACGGATTCAAAAGTGATGATCCATTTAATCCATTTCCCTTCGTGAATGAAGCACTTGTTAGCCGATTCGTTTCCATTCCTCCAGGAAGGGTGATCGAGACAAGTTCTCCTGGGTTGAAAGGACAAAGTGGGGGGCCACTAATGGATAAAAGGCGATATATATGTGGGATACAGTCACGAACCATACCTTATCCATTAAACTTTCCTGGAGAAGGACGAAATCAGTTCCTGGATGTTGGGCGAGCTATTGATATTGATACGATTAGGAACTACCTTGATGCACACAACGTTTCCTATTTCAGTGAATGACCACTTTCAGCCACGCAAGATGAATAAGTACGATGTTGAGACATACGAATTTGACCCTTCGGATCAGCAGGGTTCTATTAGGGTTATTGAAACAGATAAGCCAGATTGGAAAAAGCAATGGTGGGCAGGGATTGACGATTTAATTGAGGCAGATGATAAGGCAAAGGCACAGGAGAAAATAAAAAAACAGGGCGAGAAAACAACAGTCCTTGATGACTGATCACCCAATCAACTCCTCATACTTCAACCGCTTCCCGACCAGTCCTTTTGTCATCTGCTCCATCTGCTTTACAGTGTCCAAATGACGAGCATTGTGCCGACCAAAAAACTCATCCACGTAATGGTGTAAGTGCTTGGCAGGCACCTTGTGATAGGTGCGTTAGTAGCCCGGTTTCAGCAAAGCCCAAAAGGATTCAATACCGTTGACGTACGCCATACCATCCACATACTATTTGGCAGAGTGCTTAACGGTCGCGTGTGCTACTCTCTTCAACGCCTGGTACGCTTTAGCGTCATCAGAATAGGTTTGTGCCTCCTCGCGGGAAGTGCTGTATACGAATTCTGTGAGCGTCTCTGCCGTAGTATCTGATACTACTTGTGCTTGCACTTGCTTTGTGCTACGGTCTTTCGTTCCTACTACGGCCATCTTGCCTACGGTGCCACATCCGACGTTCGACTTCTTGTTGGCATGTTTGTTCTTCTCTTTGCCTCCTATGTAGGTCTCATCCACTTCAATCGGGCCTGCAAACGGTTCCATCTTATCGTCCCAGGTTTCCCGAATCCTGTGAGCCAAATGCCAAGCTGTTTTCTGTGTGATATTCAGATCACGGTGCAGCTTCATGCTGGATACGCCTTTGATGCCCGTACTCATGATGTAAATGGCTATTGCCCATACTTGATACCCCAAGTTGCTACGTTGCATAACGGTTCCTATACGCACACTGAACCGCTTCCGGCATTTTCTTTCTCTGCAACGATACGGCATAGTCGGGTGGGAAGCCCCAGTCTGGACGTTGGTTGATCCGCAATGAGGGCAGACCGGTTGATTGCCCCAACGCTGTTTTGCAAACCATTTTTCTACAGTTGCATCGTCGGGAAACATCTGCATTAGTTTGATCCATGAAATGCCTTTTCGGTACGATTTGCCGGGGCCTGTTCTTTGTTTTTCCAACGTATAGTACCTGTGTCTGGGGTACTAAAATATACGAAATTAAAATTAAGTAGTTCCAGATTTTGCTAACTTTTGGGATGCTTAGGTATATAATTCCCAATCGTAATAATGAAACTCCGACACGCGGAAAAACTCTCATCGTTTACTCTCTTTCTGTCGTATAGTGCAGGCTAAACCTGCAAGTAACCACTCCCACGAGCACTGTGCCTTTTCTTAACTGTAACGCCTTACTCTTTGATCTGGATGGTGTCCTCGTAGATTCAAACCCAGTCTACGAAACTCACTGGCTGATCTGGGCCCAAGAACGGGACGTGTCTTATCAGCACATTCTGGAGGTTCATCATGGCAGGCCTGTTTCTGATACAATTCGGGTTGTTGCACCGCACTTGGATCCGATCGCAGAGGCAGAGGCTTATCGGCAGTCCGTTATAGCCGACAACCATCTAGAGCGTGTGCGATCGTTTCCCGGCGTTCCAACGATGCTCAGAGAACTCCCGCCTGACCGATGGGCCATTGTCACAAGCGCACCACGGGCGTTCGCACTCAAAACACTCCACTATTTGGACTTACCCATGCCGAAAGTATTCATTAGCAGTGAAGACATTGGCGTGGGTAAACCGGCCCCCTATCCGTATTTAAGAGCTGCATGGGGACTCAATCAATCTATCGAGGACTGTGTCGTAGTTGAGGATGCACCCGCGGGCATAAAGTCTGCTAAGTCTGCTGGCGCTCGCATAATCGCAGTTCAAACCACCAATAGTCCGAATGCCCTCCAAGAAGCGGATTTCCTCGTCAATGAGGTTTCAGATTTAACAATAGGGTTTAACGGCTCCAGTCTGAGGGTCTCCCTGGACTTGTAACGGGAATGCTCAAAACTCAGTCGGTAGAAGGCCTGCATTATGATTTTTCAGATCGGCGTAGCGCCAAAGTTAGGTTTTCTTGGATTGCGGCCGGTTTGAGATTCCAAATCTTTCAATTATAAAAAATTGCGATAACATCATGTGCAGATCAAATGAGTTTTTTCATCTGGACCTCACACTTGGCGGGGCTGGGGAAGCCCTGCGACTGAGGCCAGATCAAAAAACTGAGTAACGTTCCCCCTCGGTGTGCAAACCAGATGAACTCCAGAACGAAAAAAACAATCGTTGTGCTTGATCGCCATGCAGCCTTGGCGCAACGCCTTGCCAGCGCACACGAACGCGCGCACGGTACTCAAGTCATTACGATGAACGATTTTGTCGCCCGACTCGCAGGAGGGTTTACGACAACTATCGATAATATGCTACTCCGCAAAACCGTGCACGAGGTACTAAGCGAAACAGATCTGGGAGACCTAGACACAATAAAAGACCTTCCAGGTTTTGTCCATGCAGCGACACACACGCTCCACAAGGCCTGGTATAGCAGCTTTGATCTGCAACAAAATCATCCCCGTGTGCAGGCTATTGCACGCCTGGAGCGCGCCGTTTTGGAAAAACTTCCGGCCTCCATGCTGCGACCATCAGCCCTTATTGAGGCTGCCAGAGCCAGAATAAAACATGCACCTGCCATTTTTGGGTCGGTACGCATCCTGGGCATGACAGAACTTCACCCTTGCTGGTGGCCACTGATTGAATTACTGTGCCAACACATATCGGTTACCTGGGTGGCCGGCCCTAGGCATATCCCAGCCAGACTACCGAAGACTTGCAACCTTGAATCCGCCCGCGAAGAAAACCCCGAAATCACTGCGGTTAGCGCCTCTACTCCATACCATGAAGCCATAGAAGCAATTCGGTGGGCACGCCAGATGGTGGTGCAGAAGCATGTTAAACCTGGAGACATTGCCATCGCATCTACGGATACTACCGCGTACGATGACTACTTCATCGCACTGCGCGGAGAGTCCGACCTTCCACTGTGTTTTGCGCATGGCGTATGCGTTACTAATAGCCCCCAAGGACAGGCTACGGCCGCTTTGGCAGATATGCTGCTGCGCGGAATATCGGCAGATCGGCTGAATCGGCTAAGTGCCCACAAGCGTTTTTTAGCCGATGATGTAAAGGGGTTTGGAACGACCTGGCGCCAGCTATCCCGGGAAATTGATGATGTTCATACACTTTCGCATGAACAGCTCGGTGCACGCCTTGAAGCTCTGGCCGCCTCGGATGTAGCTAACGAACAACACGCTCTATCCAGACTGCTGTCCGAAGTAACCAACAGTTACTCTGTTTCTCCTGAACGGAACCCCACAATGAGTCTTGCCGATCATGTGACCATGAAGCGCATATGGTTGCGAGCAGGTGAGAATCTGCTCAAGGATGCGGCCCTAACTCTTTGGAAACGTGCACTACAATCTGCGTCGGCTGCCTCATTTGAGCAAACAGTTGCCGGTATTTCAATACAGGAGCCTCCAGAATTCTGTGAGAGAGTAGCCTGGATGCCCGCAAAATCTCTGGCTGCATCACCCCGCCGGTACGTTCGGCTTCTGGGATTGAACTCGCGTCACTGGCCCCGGGAAAATACTGACGATCGCCTCCTCACAGGTCCTGGCCTGGAAGATGCAGCCAAAGCACTGGATCCACTGCCTGTGGCAGATGCAGACCGAAGAGATTTCACTACGATATGTAAAACTACAACCGACTCCGTGACCTGCTCCTTTGCACGACAGGACGGAGACGGAAAGGTACTCGGAAAAAGCCATCTTCTGTCAGCTGATCTGCTCGAACAAACAACAGATCTGTTTCGGAATGCTAAACCGCTTCACGCAATGAGTGAGGCGGATCGACTGCTGGCACAGCCTGAGGATCTCAGTGAGGATCCATCAGCCAAACGGGCACTTGCATGCTGGCAAAATTGGCGGGCCGGTCATGTCACTGAACACGACGGACTGATTCGAGCCAATCATCCTCTCATAAATCACATTCTCAGTAAACCAGCATCCGCTACTTCGCTTACACGAATGCTGCGCGCTCCCCTAGGTTATGTGTGGTACTATGGATTAGGTTGGCGGGGAACCGATATAGACACAGATACACTGACCTTAAATCCAAAACTATTTGGAAAGCTGGTACACAGTGTGCTGCAAATGGTGCTGCAAAAGCTGAACGTTAACCGAGGTGCCCCAAACCAGAAACCCTTGGAAGAGGGCATCAGAGAAGGCGTCCAGTCTGGAATGGATGCTTGGGAAACGCTGCACGGAACACCACCAAGACTGCTTTGGGGGCACATGCAGGAACACATGATGGAAATCGCTTCGCGCGTATTTCTTAGCCAGAGCGGCATTGAAAATGGAGTTTCATATGCGGAAATCCCCTTCGGCTCCCAGTCCGCAGATGTAGAGGATGATTTCCCTTGGGATGTAACGGCATCTGTTATCCTTAAAGGGACAGACCTACAAGTCACTGGATCAATTGACCGTCTGGATATTGATCCCGACAATGAAAGAGCTTATCTGTTGGATTACAAGACTGGTAAACCACAACAGGAGGCTGGATTAAATGGCGGCCGTGAAGTGCAACGCTGCATTTATCTTGTAGCCGCACAGGCACTACTCGGACAGAATATAGAAACCAGCGCCAGACTGCTATTCGTGAATACCGGAGATCAATTGGAACTGCCTGAAACACAAGGTTTCATTATTGATGAGCTTGCAAGTGGCATCAATGAAGCGGTCAGTAGACTTAAAAATGGCAATGCCCTATTCGGGGCAACTCCCGAAAACCAGGGCGACTGGGGTATCTACGGAGGTCTTAGGCTGGCTTTACCAGCTGATTTGCGCAGAGGATACATCTCCAGAAAAGAGGTTGACGTAAAAACCCGGCTTGGACATGATCTGTGGAGTTTTTGGAAAACAGATACATGACCCCTCAGGGAAATCAACTCCCCGACGCTAAGGCCAGGTACCGCGCGCTCACGGCCATTGATCAGTCGTTGGTTGTTGAGGCGGGTGCAGGTACAGGAAAAACCACAATTCTAGCCGGACGAATTGCTGTCCTGCTGGCCCGTGGCAAGAACCCCGAAAATATCGTCGCCGTTACTTTCACGGAGTCCGCCGCGAGCGAGCTTTTGCTGCGCGTTCGGGAATACATCAGAAGACTTCGACAGGATGATTTTCCACCTGGCCTGAAAGAAGTTTTCAAAAGTGGAATTTCCGCACAGGAAAAGACTTGTTTAGAAAAAGCTGAGGAGAGTCTTGACAACCTCGTTTGCTCTACTATTCATGGCTTCTGTCAGCGCATACTCAAAACCTTTCCGGTAGAAGCCAACATTGATCCCGGTGCT
Source organism: Bacteroidota bacterium (assembly GCA_028875125.1). Classification (GTDB taxonomy): domain Bacteria; phylum Bacteroidota; class Rhodothermia; order Rhodothermales; family Bin80; genus Bin80. Next base: position 8,983 of record JAPPGC010000015.1, read on the forward strand.
TCCATTATGGACGAGCGCCACTCTAACCGGGTATTCAAGGAAATGCTGGATAATTGGCTACACAAGACACTCTCAGACGAAAATGGAGCATTAATTGCAGGGTTGATGACCCGCTACGGAAACAACTACCTGTCTGGATACCGCCACATCCAGGGTGTAGCAATCAGGGTACGGCCCCACCGCAATGTTAGAACTGCGAGTCCTGAAGGGTTCGACGAAAAACTGGAAGAATTCCGGAATGCACTTCATTCATACGTGGCGTATATCGAGACTTTACCCGTTCCCGAGCCCAAATCGAAGATTGTTGCCGATTCATTTACCCAGTGGCGCGAACTGGCCCAAATTAAATCCAACGGCAATGTCAACCAGCTTCTAGCTCTGATTGACTTTCCGTCAGCACATGGCTTGGTAACAAAGAAATCCCGCACAACCGTCACTGCCTACTCCCGCAAATCACGTACAGTTGATTGGTACAGTGCGCTGGAAGGAACGAAAAATTCAATAAATAATGCCCGAAGGCAAGCGAGCACCGCATACGAACGCGTCAGATCACTATGGAACGGTAAAGTCCGGCTTGCACTTGCAGACCAGCTTCTAGCAGACCTTGTAGATAACTTGAAAGACTTACTGAATCACTATCAGCTCTACAAACGATCGGCCGGTCTGCTTGACTTTGATGATTTGATTATTGGTACGAGAAATCTACTTCGCCATGAGACACACGGTCTTGCCGTCCGACGGGCACTCGCCCGGCAGTATCAATACATCCTGGTAGACGAATTTCAGGACACAGACGCACTTCAGGCCGAAGTTTTCTGGTGCCTCTCCAGTGACGACGACAGCCATGACTGGACCAGTTTTGCGCTTCGTCCAGGGGCACTGTTTATCGTTGGGGATCCGAACCAGTCTATTTACAGGTTTCGCGGGGCAGATGTGGATATCTATACTAGAGCACGGGAAACTTTTGCCAATGATCGAGTCCTGAGCATTGTAACGAATTTTCGGTCCAGCGCGTCCGTTCTTGACTTTGTGAACAACCGATTCAGTCAACCGCTCTCGGAACCAGACCAAGCCGGATATAAAGAGTTGCAACCGTTCAGACGGGATTCAAGCAACTCACAGGCTGTGGTCTCTGTGGTCTTCAACACTGAAGAAAAGGGGCCTGCCTCCATTCATGAGCATGAAGCACAGATTGTGGCGCAAATCTGCCATGAGCTGATAAGCACTGGCTACTCTGCAAAGGACATCGTATTGCTCACCCCCGTTGGAACCGGAATCCACTTATATGAGCGCGAACTCCAGAGTCGCGGCATCAGTTTTGTAACTCAGGCCGGTAAAAGCTTTTTTCTACTGCAGGAAACGCAGGACCTGGTGACACTGACATGCATCTTGGCCAACGCCTACGATCATCTTGCACTCGGAGCGTTCCTGCGCGGTCCAATTGTGGGGCTTACAGATGAGGAACTCCTTGATATTGTTTGGAACTTGGAGCGGGACCCCGACGAACCGGACAGGGTGCCCAGGCTAAATGCCCTCGTTGATCTGGATCAAATCAAGAATGAAGCAGCGGAAAAAGCTCTTGGACATCTCCAGTCCCTGTTAAGAATTGCCCATACGGTAACCCCGCACGCACTGCTGTCAGCAGCAATCGATGTCTTCCATATTCGAGCCTTATTGCAACAACGCTTTAACCGGCAATCGGCACGGGCGCTCGCAAATGTGGACCTGTTTCTTGAATGGGCGAGAGCCTACAGTGTGCGAGGCCTGAAAAGTTTCGCGCGGGCCATGTACAATAATTGGGAGCAGGAATCCAAAAAACCCGAAGCCAAACCGGACACAATACGCGATGCGGTCACCATAAGCACAATGCACAATGCCAAAGGGCTGGAATGGTCAGTTGTGATACCGATAAATACTTGGAGGAAGTTTAGAGGGCCGGAAGGTATAGCTATTGATGGATCCGATCAACGGCTTTCTGCCAAGGTACTTTACATTCCCACAAGCGGTCACGAGACATTCGTGAAAACCGAGCAAAAACAAGAGGACCGCGAACGGGTCCGCCTCTGGTATGTTGCCTCAACACGTGCCAGAGATCTCCTTGTACTCACACTTCCAGACTCGCAGCAGAACCTAAAAAGATCTTGGCGCTCAGTTGTTGACCTTCGTGTGGATGAGTTGCCGAAAATGAATCTTGAATCACTGCCGAGTGCCCCCAGCAGGTCGGAGGACAGCAGACAGGAGCCCCAACCCCACGTACAGTCACGTGACCAGTATCGAAGAGAATCAAACAAACTCAATCAATTATCCAGTCAGCTCACATGGGTGACTCCCAGCAAGGATGAAGTGCCTGTAACTGACCTGGACACAGCATTTCTTGATCTTGGCGAATCGACCCTTCATGAGGCTGAATTGCCGCCGATTACTGGGCCCGGACTCGTACGAGGACAAGTAATTCACCGATTGATTGAAGAAATTCTTACCGGGGAGACTACCCTTGACCAAGCCACGGAACGGGCTGAAATCCTCGTAACACAGATTCAGTCCTATCCCGAATTTGAATCTCAGGACTCAATTGATCCCGTTGAGATTAGTCTTCGGGTAGATAGAGCATTAAAGCTTCCCCAAATCCGTCCAATTATCGACTCACTTGTCCCCGAATGCCCGGTCTACAACTTCGAATCAGAAAACGGAGCATCCTCTGTCGTTGTGGGCATTGCTGACGCAATCAGCTTTTCCTCGGATAGCACACCACAACTGATCATCGACTGGAAGAGCGGCCAAGTTGAGGCACATCATGAAGAACAGATTGCTGCCTATTTGAGAGCAACCGGAATAAACCGCGGCCTGTTGGTCTATGTTGACAGTGCACAAGTCAAGGAGGTACAGATATAGCCTCGTCACACCACCACGAGACAACTGTCCTCCAACATCATCCAACAGCTTCCTTTAGGGCTTTGTCAAACGCATGCAGCGTGTGGGTTACAGCGGCAGCATCATGGGCTGTGGACATGAACCAGGCTTCATATTGAGACGGGGCAAGATGAACGCCAAACTTGAGCATTGCATTGAAAATCTTGGCGAACAAATCAGTGTCTGATGTGGAGGCCGTTGTCCAGTCGGTTACTGCTGCATCCGTAAAGAAACAGCTGAACATAGTTCCCAAACCATTCACCTGCATCGGAACCGACCAGCGCGTAGCAATGGATGCTAGTTCCTCCATTAACAACGCGGTCTGAGAAGCCGTGCCCGCCCACATATCTTTGTTCAACCCCAAGTCCAGCGTAGCGAGACCTGCCCGCACCGCAACCGGATTCCCAGAAAGTGTGCCCGCCTGGTACACTGGCCCCTCAGGGGCAACCCAGGACATTATGTCCGCTCTTCCTCCGTAGGCACCAATCGGAAGCCCTCCTCCGATCACTTTACCGAGTGTGGTTAAATCCGGGGTCACGCCAAACAGGGATTGTGCACCACCTGGATGCACCCGGAAGCCCGTCATTACCTCGTCGAAAATCAGGAGTACATCGTGCTCCTTCGTGACCCTCCGCAAACCTTCCAAATAGCCGTTCACCGGTGGAATCACACCCATGTTGCCTGCCACCGGTTCAACTATCATCGCCGCAATCTGCCCGGCGTACTGATACAGGACTGTCTCTACCGCGGAAAGATCGTTGAATGGCACAACCAGCGTGTCCTTTACCGTACTGTTGGGAACCCCTGGACTGTTCGGTAATCCCAGAGTAGCGACTCCGCTGCCTGCCTGCACCAACAGACAATCCGCATGCCCATGATAGTTGCCGGCACACTTAATGATCTTATCCCGTCCGGTAAAAGCTCTTGCCAACCGAAGCGCACTCATTACAGCTTCCGTTCCTGAATTCACCAATCGCAGTCGATCGATCCGTGGCATGACCGTCCGCACTTTGTCAACAAGCGCCGATTCATACTCATTACAGGCTCCAAAACTCGTTCCTTTTGCAGCTGCATCTTGCACAGCAGCAACTACCTCTTCGTGGGCGTGTCCCACAAGTAATGGCCCATAGGAGAGTACATAATCAACGTACCGGTTGCCATCTACATCTTCGATCCATGCTCCAGCCCCTCGCGTAACAAAAACCGGCGAACCACCAACTGCTTTAAAGGCGCGAACTGGTGAGCTTACCCCTCCGGGCATGCGGGTTTTCGCAGCTGCGAAGAGTGCTTGTGAGCGTGCATGTGTATGCATGATTTTGGTTTGTACTGACCTTGTGATAATTATGTAATGGGAATTATATCCTTAGTCACGAACGTTGGCCTGTTTGCGCGTTTTAGAATGGGGTCACGGAATTCAAGTGGGTCGTCTTCAAAAGGGCGATAATATCCCTATGTGCCCATAAATCTCGTGAAATGTGTTGCATAAGAAGTCTGATGAATAAGCCGGGCGCTATCTTCTGCCCGTCGCATACTCATTAAACCTCCACATCTCGATTTGTTTTGAAAGAAGCTTCCGGTCTCACGCCGTGCGCCAGTCGATATGGCGATTGCAATTTTTCAATGCGCTGGTCCGAAGATACAATCCGGCATGAATTAACGTCATGTAATAAGTATTTTCCACTATATAACTTATAAAGAACATTATTGACGGAATAATATCTGAGGCATTACTATCTTAACAAAAGGAATTTGCCTGTAACGGTGTGATGGTCCGCTGGCTATACAGTATTCACAAGGCGAGTGCAGTGTGGCCATCAAATTGAACAGCCAAATCAATTGGTCTAATGGGAGGCCAATCCGTCGCACACAAGGCAGATTTACAGAAATAATTTTGAATTGATTCGAATTATGCCACTCTGTATCTGCATAAATGGTAGGCGGTCTCCCGGTTTTGGGTTTGGGGTTTTGTAGGAGGCCCATGCTTCAAACTTATATCACATATTGGGCACACAGCAACGCGAAAACAGAGCAACTGACCGCAAGCGGACTTGCGGGGAAACAGTTCACTCACATGATGCTCATCCGGAATGTGGGGCAAGCAACGCAGATCTGACCCCCCTATACCGGTTTGCGCATTCCGACAACGGATTCAAGAATGCCCCGAAATGTTGAGGCAACGGTAAACACTAAGTTGGGCGAGTTGCTCTGTCTGAGAAACCCCCATTGGGTTCTTAACAGGACGTTGTTCACGGAGTGTTCAGATATGATCCTTGGAAGTGCAGGATCGAGGATAGATATCCTAGTGCACCCTGATGGTGGTCAACCTGTCGCAATAGAAACCGAATTCAGAGAAGGCCCGCAGGTAGAACGGGAGGCTAGATCTCGACTAGGAAAGGTGGTCAAGCCAAAACATGAGGTTATTGAATGCTCAATGGCAGTTGCCATGCCGTCCGAACTTAGGCAATCCGTCGAGTATTTGGATCGTGCAGAATTCACGTTCTCAACACACCAGTTGGACGAGCAAAATGCTCCGATCCGGTGGCCCACACACGATTGGATCACCGGAAAGATAGATCGTCTAGCCGATGCTATTGAATACATTTCCCTGTCTGAGCGCCGTCTTCAAATTGGGGCAAACATCCTTGAAGAAGCAATCGAAGGAATTGCAGAAGTAATACGTCGAGAAGCTGACCAATCCACTCTTGAGTTAATTGCAGATTGTCTACATCAAAAGAACTCGAAGCAAACGGTTCGCATGGCGGTTGCTATACTGCTGAATGCAGTAGTATTCCATTACAGTATTGATGAAGATGAAGTTCCAAGAGTAGTTGAGATTCGGGATCAAGAGTTTTCACTTTCAAGTATTGAACGGGCATGGAATCAAATCCTGAATATTAATTACTGGCCAATTTTTAGTATCGCAAAAAATATCTTGCGGGAAATTCCTGTAAGACTTGTAGGCCGCGTTTTTGAAAAACTAAATGAATCAGCAGAGCGCTTGGTTAGACTTGGATCTGGTACGTTCCATGACCTGTCCGGCCGCATGTTTCAGCGACTAATTGTCGATCGCAAGTTCCTCGCCACCTTCTACACCTTACCGGCGTCTGCCCAATTACTTGCTGAATTGGCCACAGACAGACTGGATGTAGACTGGTCAGATCATGAAGCAATATGCAACCTTCGGATTGCAGATTTTGCCTGTGGAACTGGAGCGCTCCTGTCTGCTGTACAAAGAGATCTCTATCGTAGATTTCGGAGGGCTGGAAAGGATGACAGGACCATTCACCGCCATTTGCTCGAGCAGGTTCTGATAGGCTTGGATATTATGCCAGCGTCTACGCACATTACGGCCTCAATGCTTTCCAGTCCGTATCCTCGAACAACGTACGGATCGTCTATGATTCATACATTGCCCTATGGTCAGCACTCAGAAGATTTTACTCCTATTGGATCCTTGGATCTCCTGGATCGAGATTATACACCTACGCTCTTTGATACAAGGCCAAAAGTAAATCGGCTTGATGGAACGGTCGTGAATCAAGAGAAAAAAGGGGTGGATGACCTGAGGTTGCCAGATGGGTCGTGTGACATTGTGATTATGAACCCCCCATTTACACGACCCACGAACCACGAGATCGCGAATGTACCAGTGCCATCATTTGCTGGGTTTGGCACAACGGGGGAAGAGCAGAAGGCCATGTCGGAAAAGTTGAGAAAGATTATCCCCAAAATACGTAGAACCCGTGGCGGGAAGTTTGGTGATGGTCGTGCTGGACTAGCCTCCAACTTTATGGATCTTGCACACAGCAAACTGAAGCCAAAAGGCATTCTGGCCATGGTGCTTCCATTCTCTTTTGTTGCAGGTGCTGGTTGGGCAAATGCACGGAGAATGCTTCGCAAATGTTATGACAACATTCGAATTATTTCCATCGCAACTTCAGGATCACATGACCGAGCTTTTTCTGCGGATACCGGCATGGCCGAATGCTTATTGGTTGCGACCAAGGTTAAAGTAGATGTGATGAGTGAAGGAACTACTGGTGGGGCACAATTTTCGACGCTCCTTTCTCGTCCATCTACTTTTCTTGAGGCCAGTGAGTACCGTGATAGTATCTGGAAAGAGAACGCCTACAAGGACTCAATCTTAGAAGCCGGAGGCGTAGGAGTCCGTGATCAAAGCATCTTGAACACGATACAGCAACTATGTGAGGGGGTTCTTGCCTTTCCCCGTGCCGACGAAACGACTCCATTGCCCATTATAAGCCTCGGAGAAGTTGCCGGTCGTGGTGTCGTGCATAGAGAGATCGTAAACAAGCGACAGGGAGCATTTATTAAGCGCTCCCCTTATGCAGGGGAGGTGCCAACCTATCCAATGTTATGGTCCCACGATTGCGATGAAGAACGCTCATTGATAGTATCCTATGATGCCTGTGGAGAAATACGGTCAGGGTTTGAAGATCAAGCGCACAGGATTTGGAGAAAAGCCTCCCGGTTACACAGTACCCTAGATTTCCGGATCAATTCCCAAAGTCTTGCCATGTGCTTGACACCGGAACCATGTATTGGGGGAAGAGCGTGGCCAAATGTAATTCCCAATGATGTTGACCATGAAATCCCTTTGTTGCTTTGGTCCAATTCCACGTTGGGACTGATGATGTTTTGGTATAAAGGTACACGTCCACACCAAGGACGGGCCGGTCTAACTATTTCTCGTCTTTCGGGGCTCCCCGTCTTGGATGTTCGGACTCTGACAGAGGCACAACTTAAACAATGCTACGAGATCTTTCAGGCATTCAAGGATCGTCAATTTCTGCCAGCTAATGAAGCCTATCGCGATCTGGTTAGGAAGGAGTTGGATACTGAACTGTTTCGTATGCTTGGAATCAAAAAATCTTTTTCGGATGGGCTTGAACTATTGCGCCGCAAGTGGTGTGCCGAGCCAAGTGTTCACGGAGGTAAGTCCACACGTATTACGCTAGATTCCTGAGTCAGGACTTGGCAGACATCAACAATCAAGAAAAACTCCGGTCTGTCCGTAGATCCACAAGAACATGAAGCATTGCGCCAGTTCCTGATGAGCTACGACGATGGCAGGATGAAAGTGCCACAGTGCAATACTCAAATAACTGAATTATGATTGACGGAACACAAACAACCTTATTCTTTCATTTGGAGCCCATTGCTGAGGAGGATGTCTACGCCCCTATCATCGATTTTCTGATTGATGGAGAAACGATTTTTGCAGCATTCCAGACGGTTCGGGATCAGCTTGTCTTTACAAATAAAAGAATCGTATTTGCAAACAAACAAGGGCTCACAGGAAAGAAGATAGACTACTCTTCTATCCCGTACGGCAAAATTCAAGCGTTTTTCGTAGAAACATCAGGTACGTTTGATCGGGATGTCGATTTTGACATCTTGATGAGCGCATTCAAGAATCCGATGAAGTTCAGAATTAAAAAAGGATTTGACGTTTTGAAATTTACTCGAATGATTAGCGAACATATTTTATAGACTTACTGTGTAGGTCTGACAAAACGAACGATTACCAAAACCTCCTGTGTATATAATGGGAGCAGGACGGGGATACTCCTGAACGCATTCATTAACTAAACGCGGAGAGCCGCGAATACGATGATGAAGGGTGAAATGCCAGCTATTCACATACTAGAGCCTGTTAATAGCTTGTGGAAGGTATGGCGCAATGAGACCCATGACTTTACGCCGTGGCTGGTCAAAAACATGGGCAGCTTCGCGACTGCACTGAACTTGAACCTGAAAGATGTGGAGACGGAGAAAACGCTATCTGGTGCTGGCCGTGTAGACATCTACGCTCTGGAAGAAGAGACCAATGCTCCTGTAGTTATTGAGAACCAACTTGGATGGTCGGATAACGATCATTGCCTCCGATTGCTTGGGTACGCAGCCAGCGCAGAAGCCAGCATTTTGGTATGGGTAGCGGGCGAGTTTACCTCCTATCATCAGAGCATTCTGAGATGGTTGAATGAAACCGGCAAGATTGATGTATATGCTGTTGTGGTTCGAGCCTATCACGCTGGTGAAACCTTGGGACTGACTTTTGAAACATTGGTCGAACCAGATCAATCAAAAGAGGTGGAAATCCGTCCCATCAAAAGAACCATGAGTACCATCTGCGCGGAGTTCTATCGGCCCGTAGTAAAGCAGTTGAGACAGAAGGGAATGCCTACCATGGGGCGAAGAGGATGGGCAGGCCGGTATCGATCATTTCAGGCCGGGCTTGGAGATTCATTATATGGCACCCGCGTTGAAAATGGGGTGGCCCAAGTGTTTCTCCGCCTCGGCGGGGAACGTCGTCACGAAAGGCTCAAGGCACTACAGACACACCGAGAAAAGATAGACGGCAAGATCCCAGGATCAGCCTCTTGGGCAGAAGATGGTGAGCATTGGTGGACGTTGAAAGACACCTGCCATATCTTGCTTGAAAACAGGGGGCCGTTTAGCTTGACTGACCCGACGGAGGGATGGGCAACTACGCGCAAGTGGATGGCTGACAGTCTTTTTTCGCTTTGGAGTGTTCTTGAACCATATCTGGCTGAACTAAGACGAGAAGAGGAAGCTACGTCTGGCAAAGAGAATTAGCGTGTATCCATGATTCACCACGATAAGGTGAACGGGGTAATATTCCTGCTTTTGGCAACTGTAGTGCTCGGAGGGTGCACACCTGATCCGCAACAGCAAGTTGTAGAACCACTACTTGTGCCCTTTGAAGAACTGTTCGTCCTCGAGGACACCATCAGTCTGCATCCCTCCGTGATTATAGGCCTAATTTCGTTTATGGATACCAATCCAGAGGGAAACCTCCTGATCACCGATGGTATCTCAGACAGTGTCTTCCTGTTCTCCCCAACGGGTGAACACATCAGGTCCTACGACCCCCTCAAATGCCTTATTGGAAGAGAGAAATTCCACCCCTGGAATTCATTGTTCATGAACGAAGGCAAAATCATGACTACACAACTCCCATACGGATCAGTGGTGTTCAATCCCGATGGGAGTTGTTTCAGTACAGTGCAATACACCCCCACACCCTATTGGAATTCCTGCGCACATGATGACTCTCTCTTCTTCTATAGCCCTGTTGCGATTAGATCCTCGGATGCTTCCTTAGTCTTGTACTCGTCCAAACTCGTAAAACTGCATGATATCCCCGTCAAACCAACCATCTTTCCTGAGCTCAATGACGGACGAATGGGAAGACGGGGACGCAGCATTGCTTGTTTTGATGACGGACCATACTTCGCCTATCAGGAAAGCATGGATGCAATGCCGGCATATGCAAAGACAGAATTAATACTGCAACGCCCGAAATTCTTCGTTGACCGACCACGGGATCTGCCCGGAAACTGGTCAAGGGATCAGCAAAGAGAGGAATGGAATAAATACCCCTCATTCTTTGGCGTTTTTGCATTGACCCACCAAACAAGGATGGTTATCCATTATAGTTTGGGAGACCGGTGGCGTCCAGCAACTCTGGATGACCGAACCTTTGTTGTAGGTATCGGCATTGTTAGCAACACCGGACTATTTCCTCCCCGTAGCACCATCACCACCGTCACGCCAATGGCTGCGGGATATGGTTACATGTATTACATAGGGGATAATGAACTACTCCCCGATGGCGAGCTTGGAAACCCCCTGATCCTCAAATACCGCTTCGCTCAACCGGAAAATACTGATGACTAAACGCTCGTAATTTATCCCGTGGTTCGGTGCGCCATTCATGCTACGTTGACTGCATTGTTAGGCAGCGTCTATGGCACACGGACGCGAAAACTGTTCCACGGAAACCCAGTCCTTTCTATGACACTTCATCCCTCATAGGGCACGCAATTTCTACTACTGAGCTTTTCGAAGCACGCCCCCGTAACCCAATTACATAGCTGGGGGTGAGTATTCCTGATCCTGCGATAGTCATCCTCCTGGGTGAAGCGACTTGCTCACAAATCAATTGAATTTGCTTCGCTGTTGGTTCGAAACGAGGCCAAAACCCGGTCTTCCGATTATCCGTGGAAAAACTCCTGATCTTGCTGCTGCTGCATAAAGGCATCGCTTCTTGGCAGACGCAGTCGAACACGAGATTGCCAGTGAAGCCGATGAATTGGGGTCCATTCCGGCACTATGCTCCCAGCAGGACTTCAGATTCTTTATCTTGCTAAATAAACCGTCTCTAACTCTTATGCGCTCCAAACTTGCTTTTACGCTCTTTCTCATCTGCCTCGCCGGATGCAGCGGCCCGATCAGCAATGAACCCCTAACCGTAAGCAAACTTTTTCGAACAGGTGCCGTGCTGCAACGCAATACAACTGTTCCTGTCTGGGGAACCGCTGCACCAAGCACTACGGTCACCGTTTCCCTTGACTACGCCGAACAATCCGTTCGTGCAACACGTTACGGAACCTGGATGGTCGAATTGGAACCACGCCCCGCCGGTGGCCCACACCAACTCATGGTAGCGACGAGCACGGATACCCTGATCGCTGAAAATATCGTGTTTGGGGATGTCTGGATCGCATCAGGACAATCCAATATGGAGTGGACCGTGGCGAATTCAGCTGACGCCGAAAATGAAATCGCCTCCGCTGGTGATTCACTCTTGCGCCATTACAAAGTCCCCCGCACCTGGTCCTATGATCCCGAAGATACACTCGCAGGTGGTGAGTGGCATCATGCCAATCCAGAGCATGTGGCCGCCTTCACAGCAGTTGGATATTCCTTCGCCAGAGAGCTCCGTACAGCAACTAATATACCTATCGGCATTCTGAACACCTCATGGGGTGGAAGTAGAGTGGAGGCATGGATGGACCCCACCGCTCTTGAAATGGATGAAACGCAAATCGCACAGCTCCTAGATGCTCCACGGGCTCGTGCAGATAGTCTGATGCAGGTTTTCATTGAAGAACATGGTGCATCTGCTGACACAGATCCAGGCTTTGATGGCGATGAACCAATTTGGGCCGACCCCGAATTGGACTCATCGGAATGGATGAATATTGCTGTCCCGGGCTCATGGGAAGCAGGCGGACTGGAAGGGTTAAATGGCATCGTCTGGTACCGTACCACCTTTGAACTTGAGTCTGTCCCTTCCGAAGCGGTACTGCGTCTCGGCACAATAGATGATCGCGATATGACCTGGATTAACGGCCAACTGGTGGGAGAAACCGGCCGGTATATGGTTGAACGAGCCTACACTGTTCCCGAAGGTGTTCTGCGTGCCGGTACCACTCAACTGACCGTACGCGTACATGATACGGGCGGCAACGGGGGGATAGTAGTTGGGGATTATCCTCTTGCACTTCAGTGGTCAGACGGGGAGGTGCAACTGGAGGGGATGTGGAAAATCAGAGTTGGACAATTCCAGATTAACCCAGGAGGTAACCCCAATCAGCAGCCGACACTGCTTTACAATGCAATGATTCATCCGATTGTTGACTACCCCGTTACAGGTTTCATATGGTACCAGGGAGAGTCTAACGCAAACGATCCCGAGACTGCCACTGCGTACACCGGCCAATTCCAGTCAATGATTCTCCGGTGGCGTGAGCTTTGGGATAATGATGCTGCACCTTTCCTATTTGTGTCTTTGGCTAGCTTTCGTGCAGCACAAGAGGAACCTGGAGAGAGCAACTGGGCCATTATTCGCGAGTCGCAGGCTGCTGCACTGGAATTGCCCTTGGTGGGACAGGCCATCACGCTGGATATTGGCGAAGCCGATGATATCCATCCCAGAAATAAACAGGATGTGGGGTATCGGCTTGCACTTTGGGCACGAAACCTCGTATACGGAGACGAGCTCGTATACTCGGGTCCAATTTATCGTGACCACCTCATAGAAGATAGGAAGGTCTACATCACGTTTGATCACACTGGTGGAGGGCTTGTCTCGCGTGACGGTCCTCTTGGAGGGTTTGCTATTTCGGGACCAGATGAAGTCTATGTCTGGGCGGAAGCCCAGATTCAAGGAGACTCAGTCGTTGTCTCTCATCCCGATATACCAGACCCGGTCGCAGTACGCTATGCTTGGGCAGACAACCCGGATACAGCTAATCTTGTTAATGTTGAGGGATTACCTGCAGCTCCATTTCGAACGGGACGATAACCCATGCACTGTGACACATATTGTCATAAGCAACAAATAGATGTGGTGACTTCTCGTGAACCACAAGCCCTTTTCAGAATCTAAACCCGAGACGAAAAGCCGCAAAAAAAGAACGGTATTGAAATACTTTGGAGCAGCCGCAGCCTTCCTTCTTGCAGGCTGCTTCCTTGCATACCTTGGCCTCACGCACACAGAAGTAGGGCGTGACTCCCTACGCCAAGAACTCGAGCGCTCGTTTGCCGAATCCTTCAACGGGCGCCTCGCCATTGGTAATATTTCCGGCAACTTCCGCCCGATCGTTCGCTTTCAGGATGTGGAGTTTTATGACGAAAAAGATCAACTTTGGTTAAGCGCAGAGGAAATAACCAGCCACCCAAGTTGGTGGGCATTGCTCAGCCGTAAAATAGACTTGAGCACACTCAGCATTGTGCGCCCATCACTAAACCTTGAGTATCGAGTCGACAGCACTTGGAATCTGGTCACTGTACTGAAGCGGGAGCGAGCGGGAGCATGGGCATTTGAGTCTACACAAATTTCCATCACTGAAGGAACCCTAAACGTATCGTATGAAGAGCACGCGCCGCCCGCAATTGAGTCGGGATGGCTGTTCGACCTGGCCGCAGCAAATGTATCCGACGTGTCACTCCAAAGCGAGATCAGACTGTATCCCGACAGGCGACTCCTTACAATTGATTCGTTTGAGGCTTCAATAGACACTCTTCACGTGGAAGCTGCCGGAGAGTTGGTACTAGAGCACGGACTATTGCATGTAAATGCATTACAGCTGTCAAGTTCACTGAATGAGGCTGAGGTTGTAGGTGTTTACTCCGGTGAGGAACAACTCATGAACCTCTCGCTGGCCCGGAGCTTCATTACCCCTGGCTTTGCCAATGCGCTCATCCCAAATCTGATGCTTCCGGACTCGCTATCCCTGAGCGTTGATATAGAAGGTGATGGAAAACAATGGAATCTGAAAGATCTCAGCGCGAAAACGAAGCGCTCACAAATTGCCCTCAACTCCTCAGACATCAGTTTCGACAGGGACCAGTTGTCATTCAACGCTACGATTGGACCCAGCGTGTTAGATCCCATGGATGCACTTGCCCTCCTTGGCACAGACACCTGGAGCGAGCGAGCCATACAACTTGAAGGCCAACTGAGAGGTCTGAAAACCATTGATAGTACCTGGATTGCGGGAGTGCTTGATATTGCCACCGAAGCAAGTGGTCGCGGGCAACTCGAAATATCAGCCTATCATGACACAACGTGGAGTTACACTGCACAGTTAACGGCGACAGAGGTCGACCTACAGAGCCATACAGGCCGACTAGAGCTTAACAGCACCATTAATGGCCAATTAACGATTGAAGGAAAGGGGATTCGTAAGCCATCCCTTTACACCTCTCTTACGATTGCTCCGTCCACAATCGCTAACCGTTCGATAGACAGTCTTTGGATTGCGGGCACTATCGTCGACCACCAATTAAAGCTCAGTGGCTTTGCAATAGAGCAAGACGCTCGCCTCGAATCCGATCTTATGGCCTCTTGGGCAGACAGCGTCCTCGCCTACGAAGCTCAAGGCAACTTGACAGCGGTTGATCTCGGAACAATCCTTGCAATCCCTGAACTGGAAACAAGCGTGAATGCGGGATGGACACTCAATGGATCAGGGACCGATTTGTCTACACTTTCCGCCGCACTAGTAATTCAAACCGACTCATCTACGGTCAACTGGAACGACGTGCAACGGTCTGCCCCCCCTACTCAATGGTCTATTTCTGTAACTGATCCAGCGGCAATGGGCCCCCGCCTGACAATCGGAGGAACCGTATTACACCTGGAAGCTTCTGGGACACTTCACGCTAACCTGCTTGAAAGTATTGGAAGCGCATGGATGGGGGCGTTTTCTGAATTGTTTGACCGATTCGCTGTCAAATTGAAAGACAATCCGCCGACGACATTTGCAAGTGGACCCTCACTGGATCAACTCAACGCGGCCCTCCAGATAGAGGGGGTCTTGACATCTGCCCAATTAGCTTCATTAGATCTGGACATAAACTGGAGGCTATTTGAACATCCAGCCACCAGTGCATTACTTCCCATGCTGCCCGAGCTATCGAGCAACATACAGGGTGACGCAATCATTCGCGTGGATTCTGACAAACTCCGTTTACGTTCTCAAATCCAGAACGAGGTACTGGTTTTCGGCAATGTTACAGCGTACCAACCTAGAGGTACGCTTACGCTTGAGGCGGACCTGAACCAGATACTCGAATCATCATGGCAGATTGATCTCAGCCTGTCAGCCGACTCTCTTACCAATAGCGGAATTGCCCTTCTGCAACCCGATGTATTTGTTAAACAAGACGGACTAACCGGAACAGTGGATATTAGTGCATACGGCAGAGACACAAACCAGCCTGGCCACCTGTTCTCAAATATCCAACTCCTTCCGGATCGAACTAGAATCCAAATTCAACAGGTAGTGCTCCCACTTGTGGAAACCACATGGGAAACATCCCAGCCCGCCAGTATCGACCTGTTTGCTGATGCAACTGTAATTACCCCATTTCGTCTCGAAAATGTCGGACCTTTTCTTGATGAAGTACAAGCAATTACTGTTTACGGCAGTTTATCGAGCCAACCCACGGACACGCTTAATCTTGACCTAAAGGCCGTAGACTTGAATTATCTCTCAAGCACATTCAACCTAAGGCGACCACTAGGGGGGCAAGTCAATGCAGACTTGCGGTGGACTGGACTCTGGCAACCTGAAATCACCGGGACCTTGGAGGTTGATACGCTTACGTTCGACAACACGGCGATTGGTCAGGTAAAGGCCTCCAGTACCTTGTTACCCGGTCAATCCGATCTGCAGGTTTCCATGGTCGTGGATTCAATTCGATCTGCACCTGCCGGGTATGAGAGTGCTAGTAATCAACTATTGCTCACCGGCAATATGACTGTTCCCAGTAAAGAGAGTGCCGGAGCGCTTGATTTTTCACTCGACGTGCAGCGGCTGGATGCATTTTTTCTGAAGCTGTTTCTGAGAAGATTCGGAGATTTTGAGGGCGGCTTCAACGGAGAAATTACACTTAGCGGCCCTCCTGATGATCTGATGCTTGGCGGAAAACTGGTTTGGGAAGACGGCCACTTTGACATTCCAAAATTCAATACCTCCTATGAAGCTGATGCGTCTGTCACGCTTCTGGACGACAAAATCCTCGTGGATGAACTGCTGGTGCAGGATGGGGACGGTGGTTCGGCCACTCTTTCTGGAATGCTTGATCTCAATGGCTTCAGATTTCTTTCCTTCGATGCATTTGCGGAGGTTGATGCACTACAGATATTAAATGTTGTCAACTTTACGCGCGATCTATCCTTCTATGGTGACATTCGCGTATCCGGTGATGCCACATTAACCGGACCTGTTCACACTTCCTTTCTTCGTTCGGACAACCTAGTCATAACACCACAAAGCGAGATATACATTCCGGTTCGTGAATCCGATTCTGTCCACGACCCGGGATTCATCGTCTATATAGATCCTGAACGGCCTGTTGAGGATCAGTTGGCCTCTTTCCAGCAGCGTGAAAATATTTTGGCAAGGCGCCCCGAAGGTGAGCGGGAGTTTCGGGATGGACTGGATATGGATCTCAATATCGTGGGGCCTCCTGGATCAACAATTCGCCTGGTAATTGATCCATTGCTGGGTGATGTGATCAATGGCGTCGGAAGTGCCCGCGTTCAGATCCAGCTAACGGGCGGAGATGTCGCAACGTTCGGCTCATTTGAATTATCCTCCGGGGACTACCTTTTCACGGCAGGTGAGGTATTCGTACGGCGTTTCCTGATTGACTCCGGCACGATCACCTGGACTGGCGAACCACTCAATCCTGCGCTTGATATTGATGCGGCCTACCGCACCCGCGCTTCGCGTAGCGGCCTACCTGATGATGTGGGTGGATCAATAAGAACAAGTTTGCCGCTGTTCGTCAATCTGAACGTTGCTGGCACACTGAATGCGGTCTTGATTGATTTGTCGCTGGAGATTGATCAACGACAGGAAGCCATCAGCGATACACCACTGCTGGATTCCTATTTGAATCGACCAGATCTTGCCGCAGAACACGCTACCAGCGTATTGCTCACGAACTCATTTCTGCTTTCAGCAGACGGAACACGAAGCGGGATTTTGACCAGTTCTGCGGTCAATAGCGTATCCAGCCTCGTAGCTAGCCAACTCAACCGTTACTTGAATCAGGTTATTCCGAAAGCGGATTTCACGCTTGGGGTTCAGAGCGACGAAGACATACAGGACCTGGACGTTGCCGCGGGAATTGCGGTAAGGCTTTTGAATGAGCGCCTGATTATCCGCGGTGAGGGCGTGTACCGCGGACTAAATGCTGAGGAAACAGTTTCAAAGGGCCTTGAAGGTGAGTTCGTTGTAGAGATCCGATTAACGCCTTCGGTAGCCGTGGAAGTTTTTTACCGACGTGAAGGAGATGTCCTCAGCGAAACTCTCATCACGAACGAAACCGGACTTGGTCTAAACTATCGCACAGAATTTACCTCTTGGCGGAAGTTGTTTGGGCATCAAGTTTCCGAGCCAAAAGAACTTGCAGACAGAAACCAATAGAACATTGGGGGAATTATGAGTCTGAACGACCAGATCTCTTTCTGTGCCTGACTGAGGGTTCCCCTGTTTTGAGATTGGTCGGAGTGTTGCGAGGACTCTTTAATGCCCTCCTGAGGATTGAGCTACAACGGGAGGTGATGCAGCGCCATAGTCATGCCCGATTGCTCTGATAGGATAATGGATGGTTCTGAATAGAGCCCTCCGACCTTCGGCCCAACTGCCAAGAGGAATGTCAGACCTAAACAGTTCGTCACGGACCGTGCATGACCTCGGTGTATAACTACCTTGAAGTGAGCGATCCGATGTACCCATCAGGCTTACTTAGAGTGCCGGATAGTACGGACCAGGCACGGTAGCCATATTGCAGCCGACCTTGAATCGATAGTCAGGCCAAATACGACCATTGGGGCCGCTGGAACCGGACCCCATCCAAAATGCGCAGCTGTACGGACCGAATGGAAGGGTATCGTCAGCATGGCTTACACTCAATTTTCGAGAACTTCCCATTGAATGGTTCCCCTCTTGACATGGAATACCTAGTTATTCGTATATTGGGGCCATTGCGCCTTCGGTCTGGGCATTTCGCCTGGGTAAAGGGGAATCCGGTGCCTTCTTGCTGCAAGAACAACCCGGAACTGTACCCGCAACTGTAGGCCGTACGGAAGTTGAAATACTTCCAGGAAAGAGGAGAGAGGGAGTTCATAGTCACTGTCCGCGTTGATGGGAAGGCTATGAACACCGCCTCTTCGGGCACACTGAGTGTGCGTACGGCGAGTCAGGAAACCTGCCGACGGGAAAACGCGCCACCAACCTCCGGGCGTTGAGGTCTGTTGTCGGCATCAGCTGGGATGATCAGCTAGACGCGGCGATCTGGATCTCTCGAATGGGGTTCAGGCACTTACATGCTGCGTATCCTACTTCTTTGTGCGCTTCAGCCGCTTCCGGTCATTGCCGAGCAAGTAGCCGATGGCACTGTTACGCTTCCTCCGATTACGGTTACCGCTTCGCGGATACCCGTTTCCGTTGTGCACGCCCCCGTACGGACGCAGGTGCTTGATCGTAGTGCCATCATTGAATCTGGGTCGCTGACCGTGGCTGATCTACTGCGCCAACGTTCTGCGTTGTATGTTCGACATTACGTAGGAGGGCTGTCAACATTATCTCAGCGCGGCGGATCGGCCTCGCAAACTCTTGTTCTGCTGGATGGCCATCGAATCGCAAGTCCACAAGCTGGACAACTGGACCTGTCCCTCTTACCAACGATACTGTTGAATGCAGTGGAGGTCACCTCCGGCGCGGGTGGAGTTCTTTACGGCACCGACGCCATTGGCGGTGTGGTAAACCTCCAAACGGCATCCTCCGAAAACCTCTTCACAGTACATGCTGAGACAGGAGCATGGGGAAAACGCAACGGTGCATTCTACGCCACCATGCGTCGTGGACGCTTGGCAGGTACAGTGGCAGGCGAGATAGATCGCTATAAGGGTGATTATCCCTACTTGAATCGTGCACTTTTCCCCCCGGAAGAATCGCCTCGTGAAGGAGGCGACCAACAAAAGCATTCGATCTTTGGGTCAATGACATTGACGCGACCCAATGACGAATGGCGGGTAAGTGCGTGGTACAATAACGCGGAACGTGGGCTGCCGAGCATTAATTCCTCGCTGCTTTCCGGTGAGCGCCAGTGGGATGAGCACCTGCGTGTCTGGACGCAGGTCAGGCGGAAATGGCCATGGGGTTCATTGAAGGCCGGCGGCCTCGCACAAGTGGGGGCGCTCCGTTACATGAATTCACGTACGGACATTGATAACACTGGTCGAACGACTTTATCATCTGTCCATGCCAATATTGATCTAAATCCAATCCGTGCCTGGCAACTGGGTGGAGGAGTAGAAGCAGGATTCGGTCAAGCAGACCACCCAAGCCTGCAGCAGGGCAATATGGAGCGTCGTTACGCCGCGTATGCTCACGCGATAGGGAGCTGGGGGCCAATGTCCATTTACCCAGCCCTGCGTCTGGATCATTATGCCCGACCAAGAAGAGTTAGTCCCGTCATTTCCAGCCTGGGAATAAATGTCCGTCTGAAGCCCAACCTCCATCTCAAGGGCTCGGCAGCCTCGGCATTTCGGATGCCCACCTTTAATGACCGGTTCTGGTTACCGGGAGGGAATCCAGATCTGAACCCTGAACGTGGTGAGTCTTTCGATGCCGGTCTGATATGGCTGTATGGTGGGCTACAGATTGAAATGACCACGTTCATGAACCGACTACGCGATCAAATTGTGTGGCAGCCCACATCGGCCGGGTACTGGGCGCCGATGAACGTCAGCCGTGTGACGAATTACGGACTAGAAGCCTCTGTTGATTTTCAACGGGCTCTGACTAGACGGATGGAAACTCGAGCGGGTTTAGTGTGGACGCGTGTGGCACAGAAGGGCGATTCGTTTTTGCGGCTTATCCCGCGTAATGCGATCAAAGGCCACTTGAACCTCCGCTGGAGATTCTTGGCAGCCAGTATTGCCACAAGCTACACCGGCGCCCTTGCAATTACGTCGGTTACCGAATCGGATCCCTTTTTTCTAGTACATGGCCAACTGAAGACGCATGCAGGCCCTGTTTCCTTAGGTGTCCACGGGGAAAACCTTCTGGATGCCCGCTACGAATATCTGCCGGCCAATCCAATGCCTCCGAGGCAGGTTCGGCTGATTCTGACCCTCACATTTCACTAAATCTTTTCGAAAATGACCAAGTTTTTTCGGTTTTGCACCTTGATGTTGTTGATCTCCGCTCCTGTTTCCGCGCAGGAAATTCTTGGCGTGTACATCGCTAACCAAGGAAATTTTGCTGACGTTAATGCCTCAATTACATGGTACGATTTATCAACCAGACAGGCAGAACAGGTTCTATCTGACTTTGGCACTATTGCCCAAAGCATCACGCTACACGGAAATTATGGCTATATCGCATCAAATACATCAAACAATGTAGATATCTTGGACTTATCCACCAACATGCGTGTCGGCCAGATTCGTGAGGTTGCCAGTCCGCGATATATCAGCGTGGTTGATCAGAACAAAGCCTACGTATCTGAGCAGTTGGATCCGGGCAAGGTCAAGGTACTGGATCTGCAGTCGCGGACTGTGTCCGATTCTGTAGACGTAGGCTCCAGACCTGAGGACATTGCCGTGGTGGGCAACCGCGCATTTGTGGCCAACTCAGGGTGGAGTCACGACTCTACGCTTACGGTAATTGACACCCAGACCGATACGGTAATTGAAACGATTGAATTGGGATGTGATGGTCCCCGGCACCTTGAAGTCGACCAGCAGGGTGATCTCTGGGCTTTTTGCACGGGCAAAACGGTCTGGAACGCGGACTTCACCGTGATAATCGAACAAACCAATGGCGTGGCTGTCGTACTGAATCCGCGGACCGGCGACATCCTGAATCGCATTGAATTCAGTCATCAAGTCGGCTCAAGTGGGCCCGGCCAAGATTCCCATTACAGCCCTGAAAGCGATGAAATATTTCTGATTCGAAGCGACACCTCAATGGTATTGGTTTTTGATGCCACCACAAACACGTACAAGGAGTCTATCCCCTTCTCAGGGACTGAGAGAGTAGGTGGTCTGGCTTACGATGCGTCCGAGCGTCTGTTTTACATTGGCCGATTTGACAGGGACTTCAGCACAGCCTTTACACAACCAGGGTTTGTTCAGATTGCAAATCGGGATGATCTGTCAGAGGTTGGGCGATTCGCCGTGGGAATTGCTCCAGCACATTTGGCCTTGCATAAGTCTCCCCAGGCCACAGCCGTGGATGAAGTTGGCATGCCTCAAGTCGGATGGTTTTCTCCAGCGTATCCGAACCCGTTCAATGATGCCACCACACTCACTTTTTCGCTTGAACGAACTCAACAGGTATCTCTGGCGATCTTTGATGCATTGGGTCGTGAGGTTGCCCGTCCCGTGTCCGGTTTGTTGTCGGCCGGAGAGCATCGCGTTGTATGGGAAGCGAACCATTTGCCAGCGGGGACTTATTTCAGCCGGCTGACGATTGACGGTCAGACAGCCACCGGAACGCTAGTGCGCACGCGCTAATCGTATCCGTACGAAAATCGCCCAGCACCCAGATGAACTTCCAACATGTGAACAAAATACTTCACAGATTTTCCAACTAATTGGATCCCCTACTGGCTGGGGGCTTCGTACAGAATTGGCTGTACCTCCCCCCAATATCTCACCAAACGTTCAATTGGTCGTTGTCCGCAGTTCAATCAAGCAGACACCGGAGAAGAACGGTATCGGGGAACTTAATCAGGGGCGTATTTCTGATCCGCTGACCGACAGTTCCATTGTCGTTGAATTACAGGAAGATCAGGTCTGAACGTAGCTTGAAGCCTCTAGAAAGAAAGGATCCGGGGAGCTCTCCACATGGGCTTGATTCTACGGTCCTCGCTTTGGTCGCAAGTTGACGAGATAGAAACTACTTGCGGATAACCATGAGATTAAAGGACAAGTGCCCAATAATCGAATCAGAAATAGAGAATCGCTTTTACCGAAAAACCAGTTTCACTTCCGTCAAGTGATATGGGAACCGTGGCTTCTTCCCCCGAAAAGGCTTCCCATTCTTCTTCTCCGTACTGTGTGTGATGCACTTCACCGCGGATCCCTAACCTATCTCCGATCATCTTTTCAACTCCTCCACTTACAGTAAATGTGTAGAATGTTTCGTCGTAGGAATCCATGCCTGAACCAAATTCCCCTGGCCCGCAAAGTTCAAGTGGATTAAAGCATCCGTTGTAGTTGACGGTTAAGTCCGCGTCCAAGCGGCGTAGTCTGCCGAGAACGTATACACCGGTATCCGGGCCAAGAAGCGAGACTATAAATGAGGGGCTTACACGGAACATCAACGCGGCACCATAGCTGTTTTTTCTCTCCACACTCCACTCATCGGGCCAGGCCTCTCCATACTGGTTTCTACTCTCGGATTGTCCGTCTCCGGGAAACGTACCATTTGCCGTGCCACTGTGGAGTTGCACATCAATCTCAAGTCCTATGTCAAAGGTGTTGCCTGGATCCAAATCTAGGCGGTAGCCGACAAGGAATCCCGTGCTAAAACCTGACTCGTTCGCTGAAGCGCTCGTACTGTAGATATTTCCTCTCTGCAAGTAATTCGCCGGTACACCTGTATTGTCTACAGTTTTTGCATGTTCAAAGCTAACCCCCTCAACTCCGACGAAAGTACCGGCGTAGAATCTGCTGTTCTGTGCAACTGCGATCTCAGAAATACCGACCATCATCGCAGTCAAGATCATTACGCTCCCAATACCTGCCTTCCGATTATTGGACATTCCACTCATGGTTTCTCGCCACTCAAAATGAATCGTGATTTTCTTATACGGAGTTATTGGTGTCGTGTGCCGCTGCATGGTCGGCATTCCAGTCATTTACCGACTCACCTGAAATGTCAGAAGTACTAAATAGAATACCCATATTACGTATATCCAGGAGTGAATAATGTAAACCTCATGCACGTTCGATCAACTATTCGATGCTTCACTCCTTTGTCTATACGGAATCTTCTGATTATGTTGAACCAAATTGTATTTATTCGCAAGGGCAATCTGCTAGACAATCCCAATAACCCGGTAATGCGCCGCCCACGGCACCAGCATACTAAACTGTGGCACCAATATACACCGAGGCCCATCCATCGTACCCAAGCTGTGCAAGCGGGCGGCGATGCTACATAGGTACCGCTAATCTTCAAAAACCTTCAAGATGTATCTGGCCTTGCATCTTTCTTCCGTGCTTGGCTATAACTCAATGATGGATGATGGAGTACACTGCTGCAAGTGCGGAAGAAAAAACGATTCGAGTGAAAAGCCAAGATCTTTACGGTGCAAGTGGTTTGCTTGACCAACTACATGTTGTCGATTTCAGGGATCGATTTAATTCATGGACTGCTACAGCAGGCATTGATGCCCTTGACGGGGATACGTTTACCTGAACATTGCGCCACGAGAGATGCCCGCCCGCTCAATAAGATGGCTTGATAGCACCCGGAATCTACCCGGTGTTCAGTGATTATTGTACGGACTCGGCAGTATCCACGACAAATAACAATGGGGTTGGCGACAACTCGTTTGAATAGATTTGTTCATAATAAATCGACCAGAATCATTTGAATCAATTATGATTTACCAAATTCCTGGATCGGAGCATACCTTCCCCCTAGTCAGACTACTTGCTGATTCACCTACACCTGCCTCCATCTGGGTAACACGGTGCCTTCATTTCGGCCGCGACCAAATAGAAAGCGCGCACGATGACAAACACCGTGCGCGCTCAATCTTGCAATCCAACCGGCGAGGCTGGACCAAAGTCTGACGGCTACCCAGTGACTGGATTCTGATGATTATTATAATAGTCGTTCAACACTGATGCCACCGTCAACCGCCCTTCGTCAAACTCCGCCTGCGTCGTATTACGAGCGAGAAAATCCTGAGCACGATTGCCTCCAATAGCCTGGAGCAAAGCTACAGCCAGTTTTCGGTTCTTTGGGGACTTTGATTCTTCGTAGATCTTGTTTAGGAGTGACCTCTGGCCAGCCAGATCAACCTTGTCTCGGTAGAGCGTGGCCAACACTATTGCATTCTTGAGTGTCTGCTCACGAACCGACTGGTATTCAGAGTCCAACGAAGTTTCAAGTTGAGCGATTGCCAGATTCTACCGAACGGTTTCGTCTGCAAGTATTGGAGTGCTGTCCTGTGCGAGGAGGGGTGCTGCGAACAACACCAGGAGACAAAAAGCGAGAAGTTGTTTCATTGTATTAGGAGGATTGAGTTTGAATGTGAACCTGCGTATCAGTACGGAAAATGCTTAGCATAGGTTACATTTATCTAGCGACAGTTAAAATTACGGTATGACGACAATTAAAATTAGGGTATGGGGGATCTCGTCCAACGTACCTTCTCGCACCTGGGTTCCGTTCCATCGCTGGCGATGGAACGGAACGTCTATGGGCATGATTTTGGGGGGCCTGGGCGGGGGGGCTTGTCCGTCTCAAGGTCTCACGATCCCTCTTCTCTCTTGGCCCTTTTAC
>JAPPGC010000070.1 GCA_028875125.1 Bacteroidota bacterium
CCGTCAAATTGATCTAGCAGAAACTGATAATGGTTACTATTAGATATAATTCCCACAGATTTACAGTGATACGCTCAGTGACGCAATGAGCAAGCTTAATAATAAGACCCATGTTGAGTTCAAGGGGGTCAGCAAGAGCTACGACGGACGCACAGTGGTCGTCAAGGATCTTGACCTTAGCATACGCACAGGCGAGTTTGTGACATTACTGGGGCCGTCAGGATCTGGCAAGACGACGATCCTGATGATGCTTGCCGGTTTCCAGACTCCCACAGCGGGCGAAATATTACTCGATGGGCAACCCATTCACAACATGCCGGCGCGCAAGCGTGGGATTGGGATGGTGTTCCAGAACTATGCACTGTTCCCACATATGACTGTTGGTGCGAACCTGGCGTTCCCGTTGGAGGTACGTCGCATGGGTACCGAGGAACGTAGCGAGCGGGTTGAGCGGGTTTTGCGCCTAGTTCGGCTGGAAGGATTTGCCGACCGCAAACCAGGCCAGCTTTCAGGTGGCCAGCAGCAGCGGGTTGCAATCGCCCGGGCCCTAGTCTTTGAGCCCTTCTTGGTGCTGATGGATGAGCCCCTGGGGGCGCTTGATCGCAGTCTGCGCGACGAAATGCAATATGAGATACGTCGCATCCATCGTACATTGGGAGTAACTGTGGTCTATGTTACGCACGATCAGCAGGAGGCTATGGTCATGTCGGACCGGATCGCAGTGCTGCGTAAAGGCATCGTTGAACAGATTGCAATGCCTGAAGGGTTGTACGAAGAACCCACATGCAGTTTTGTTGCCAGTTTCATTGGTGAGAGCAATCAACTCCATGGACGCGTTCTGGGAATGTCAGAGGAGGATAATGTCTATGAAGTAGAAACTGGTGGTGAGATGATTCATGCGCTAAAGGTGGAACCATGCAAGGTGGGAGACGACGTCACGCTCTCAATTCGCCCTGAGCGAGTCAAGATCAATCCAGAGGCAGGTCGTTACACGAACGAAGTGGATGCCACTGTGGAGGATCTAACGTTCCTGGGCAATCAACTGCGCGTACGCCTGTCCACATGCGGTCGGGAGGACTTCATCGCCACAATTCCAAATATTGTGGGACATGGAGGGTGGATCACTGGAGACTCTGTTCGCCTTGGATGGACAACTGTTGATTGCCGTGCCCTCAACCATGAGCAGTTTTCTGATTAGAAGAAAAGTCATGAATTATTGCACGAAATCATTTGCTTTCTTGTTTGTGGTCCTCCTGTTTGTTGCCGGGTGTGGAACGGATGAGTCGCGTTCAGTCACGGCGGTTTCTTGGGGAGGTTCATACGGACGAGCCATCAATGAGGGTGTGAATATTCCCTTCGCTGAGGAGAGCGGTATTGGCGTTGTGGTCGAAGATTATAACGGAGGTCTTGCGCAGATACGTGCGCAGGTAGAAATCGGGGAGATTCACTGGGATTTGGTTGATCTGGAGATAGCTCATGCAATGCGGGGATGTGACGAGGGACTCCTGGAACGTTTGGACATCAACCAACTACCGCCCAGCCCCGATGGGATACCAGCTGCCGAAGATTTTTTGGCAGGAACCTTTACCGATTGTGGAATGGGCACGTTCTTCTGGTCAATGGTGTATGCCTATAATGAGGAGAATATCCTTTCTGAGACGAAGCCCAGCACGATGGCTGACTTTTTCGACCTGAATACCTTTCCTGGTCGTCGGGGAATGAGGCGCGTGCCACAGATGAATATTGAGTTTGCACTGATTGCCGATGGGGTGCCGCTGGATCAGGTCTATGCTACGATGAGTACTCCCGATGGGCTTGATCGTGCCTTTGCTAAGCTTGACATGATCAAGGAGGACGTGATCTGGTGGGAGGCGGGTGCCCAGCCACCTCAAATGCTGGCAGACGGAGAGGTGATTATGTCCACTGCGTACAACGGCCGCATTTTCAATGCACAGGTGCTTGAGGATCAGCCGTTTGTGATCGTGTGGCATGGACAGCTTCTTTCCATTGGGCAAATGGTGATCGTTGCAGGTACTCCTCGACTTGATGAGGCCTTGGAATATCTCAAGTTTGCAAGCACTCCTGAAGCAATGTCGCGCGTATCCAACCGGATCTCATATTCACCTGCGCGTAGGTCGGGAGCATCGCTAGTGGCAACTCATGTGGCCACCGGCATAGAAATGGAGCCACACATGCCAGCTAGCACCGCCAATGTGGCGCATGCTGTACGGTATGACTGGTCTTGGTGGGCAGATCATCAGGACCAAATGAATGAGCGGTTTAGTGCATGGCTGGCCCAATAAAGCTGTCTGGTGGTTCAGGATACCGAGCGAAGTTACGAGCGCTTGGTCTTGTTGCTCCACTCTTGATCTTCATTGTAGTAACCTTCGTTGCCCCTTTGGGGACAATGTTGGTACGTAGTGTCTACGATCCCGTTGTCGCCGATGCGTTTCCTGAAACACTGGAATTACTTGATGATTGGGATGGGTTGGCACTCCCTCCGGAAGCTGTGTATGCCATGGTGGCCAGGGAAATCAAGCGGGCAGGAGACGAGCGCACGCTTGGTCAGGTGGCAAGTAGGGTCAACCGGGTGCAGGGCGGACTTCGAAGTGCGATAACGCGTACCGAGCGAGAACTGCGAGAAATCGAGCAGGGGCCTTGGCGCGAGTCAATGACGACCATTGACTCGGTCTGGGCCGATTCCGCGGTCTGGTACGCAATCAAGACAACAGGAGAACGTTTCACAGCGCGTCACTACTGGAATGCTCTGGATCTGCAAAGCCTGCCCGACGGTTCGGTGGTCAGGCAGCCCGAGGATCGGCGAATCTATTTACGACTGCTCTGGCGGACTTTGATGATCAGCGGCCTCATTACGGTGCTGTGTCTGATTTTAGGCTATCCGATAGCCCATTTGATTGCGTGCTCGTCGCCCAGTCGTGCGAATTTACTGCTGATCCTGGTACTGGTCCCATTCTGGACCTCACTTCTGGTACGAACGACTGCATGGATTGTGTTGCTGCAGACACAGGGGGTTCTGAACGAATTTCTAGTTACGATTGGTCTGATCAGCGATGGCGGACGTTTGGCTATGATCTACAATATGACGGGGACTATCGTGGCAATGACCCATGTACTTCTGCCATTCATGGTTTTGCCACTCTACTCGGTAATGAGTTCAATTCCGTCAACCCAGATGGACGCAGCAGCCTCGCTTGGTGCGACACCTGTGCAGGCATTTCTGCGCGTCTACTGGCCTCAGTCACTACCGGGCGTGGGGGCAGGTGCTCTCCTCGTCTTTATCCTGGCGATCGGATACTATATCACCCCTGCACTAGTGGGGGGAAGTGATGGGCAGTTGATTTCTAATATGATTGCCTATCACATGCAAACCTCACTTAACTGGGGGCTCGCTGCTGCATTGGGAGGCGTGCTGTTGTTGATCGTACTGGTCCTCTATGCTGTGTACGAACGGCTTCTGGGGGTAGAGAAAATTGGATTGGGAGGATGATGGGTGCCGCGCGACTAAATCTAGGCCGAATTGCTTACCTGGGATTTTGCACAATCGTATTTGTATTCCTGGTGGCTCCCATCATTGTTATCGTTCCTCTCAGTTTCAATGCTGAGCCGTACTTCACATTCACTGAGGGAATGTTACGCCTTGATCCAGATGCTTGGTCGCTGAGATGGTACCGCGAGATCATTCAAAGTGAGGCCTGGGTGAGGAGTTTAGTGAACAGCATGTTCATTGGTGTTAGTGCGACTGTATTGGCCACGGTTCTTGGTACCGTAGCAGCACTGGGGCTCGCCAGTTCAGCTATACCTGCACGCCGTGCGATCATGGGGGTCATTATTTCGCCGATGGTCACTCCCGTGATTATCGCTGCGGCCGGAATGTTTTTCTTCTATTCGGGGCTGGGATTGGGACAGACGTACGTGAGCATCATCTTGGCTCATGCGGCGTTGGGTGTCCCCTTTGTCGTCGTGACGGTTACTGCGACATTGGCCGGCTATGATCCTAATTTCAACAATGCAGCGGCAAGCTTGGGGGCGGGTCCGTGGACCATTTTCCGGCGCGTGCAATTTCCTTTGATCTCTCCTGGGGTGATCTCGGGTGCTCTTTTTGCCTTTGCAGTATCGTTCGATGAGGTTGTTGTGGTATTGTTCATGGCCGGGGTTGAGCAACGTACGATTCCGCGTCAGATGTGGTCGGGGATTAGAGAGCAGATCAGCCCGGCGATTCTGGCGGTCGCTACTTTCCTCGTTGTATTTGCAGTACTTCTACTGCTCACAGTAAACTGGTTGAGACGCAGAGGAGAAGGTGGCGCCTGATTTCTGGAAGGCATGAATCCAGGATACGTATTTTGCTTTAAGCAAGTCCAATTCCTAACGGGCATGGGTTTCGAGCCTTAAAACCTGATTCTAAGATGGAAGAGTGCCTGTGACCACGTATGCCATTGGTAATTCTGAGACTATTTGTGCCTGCTCCCCCGTCTTTGGTTGCATTAACCAGAAAATTGAGGCCTGCTAAATTCAATTATTCTCCACATTCACGGGATTTGCAAGAAGCTTACCCCTTTCGCGCAACAAAACTCGCCAAGTTCGATAGACGCCATTATATCCGAATAATATCTTCACTTCGGATATGTCGAGTTCGCTATGATGGTACTTCGTTCATTATCGTAGAATTGTCCGTGGACCATTCTCCAACTGTTGTAAAAACTCCTTAATGAAAGCGCTCGTCAAGGAAAAAGCCGACGTTGGTTTGTGGTTGAAGGACGTGCCCGAGCCAGAGCTTGGCATCAGTGACGTCCTGATCAAAGTAAAACGCGCTGCCATCTGCGGCACCGACATGCATATTTACAACTGGGACGACTGGGCCCAGAACACAATCCCCGTTCCCATGGTGGTTGGTCACGAGTTCGTCGGTGAGATTGTCAAGGTCGGTTCTAACGTCATTGATTTTCACCCCGGCCAGATCGTCTCAGGTGAAGGTCACGTGGTTTGCAGTCGCTGCCGCAACTGTATGGCGGGTCACAGGCATCTGTGTGCACATGCCAGTGGTATCGGTGTGAACTGGCCAGGCGCCTTCGCAGAATATGTGGCATTGCCAATGTCCAACGTGTGGGAACACCGGCCCGGCATCGACCTTGATGTGGCCTCGCTTTTTGATCCATTGGGCAATGCCGTCCACACGGCCCTTCAATGGGACCTGCTCGGCGAAGATGTGCTGATCACCGGTGCCGGGCCAATTGGCTCGATGGCTGCCGCTGTTTGTCGTCATGCCGGCGCACGCCATGTGGTGATCACTGATGTGGTTCCGGAACGACTGGAGACCGCCAAAAAACTTGGCGCCACCCGCACGGTTGATGTTCGTAATCAAAACCTGAAAGATGTGCAGGCTGAACTCGGAATGATCGAGGGTTTTGACGTGGGGCTTGAGATGTCCGGCAATAGCTCGGCCCTCAACGATCTGATCGAGAACATGTGTCATGGTGGTAAGGTCTCCATTCTAGGAATTCAGACCAAAGGTGCTGAGATCAACTGGGAGACCGTCATCTTCAATATGCTGACGATCAAGGGCATTTACGGCCGTGAGATGTATGCAACTTGGTATAAAATGTCTGTTATGGTTGAAAATGGGCTGGATATTTCGCCGGTGATCACACACCGTTTGCCGTATCAGGAATTCCAGGAGGGGTTTGATCTGATGAATGCGGGCGAAGCCAGCAAAGTTGTTTTAAACTGGGAAGCGTGAGGATACGCAATGCATGGAGATTTTAAAGATCATCTGACCGGCATGCTGAACGGTATCAGGGAAGCAGGCCTTTATAAAAACGAACGCCAGATCACCACACCGCAGGGTGCGAGGGTCGGCATCTCTGACGGCAGTGAAGTTATCAACCTATGTGCCAATAATTATCTGGGCCTCGCCCAGCATCAGGAAGTCAGCGCTGCTGCAATGCAGGGCCTGAATGAGTGGGGTTACGGCATGGCTTCCGTACGCTTCATCTGCGGCACACAAACCCTGCACAAGCAGCTTGAAGACGCGTTGAGTGACTTCCTAGGGGCCGAAGACACCATTCTTTACCCGAGCTGCTTTGACGCCAACGGTGGCCTGTATGAAACCATTCTCGGTCCGGAAGACGCGGTGTTCTCGGATGAGCTCAATCACGCTAGCATCATTGACGGGATTCGACTCTCAAAAGCGAAACGCTACCGCTACAAGAACAACAATATGGAAGACCTTGAAGCCAAGCTAAAGGAAGCTGATGCACGGTATAAGCTGATCACTACCGACGGTGTCTTCTCCATGGACGGTTATTTCGCTCAACTCGATAAGGTCTGTGATCTTGCTGAAGAATACAATGCACTTGTGCATTTTGATGACTGCCATGCAACCGGCTTTGTCGGTGCAAGCGGCAAGGGAACGCATGAGCATTGCGGCGTAATCGACCGGGTTGATATTATCACCGGCACGCTTGGCAAAGCGCTGGGCGGCGCAAGCGGTGGTTTCACCAGTGGCCGCAAGGAAATCATTGAACTGCTACGCCAGCGTTCTCGGCCTTACCTTTTCTCAAATACTGTTGCCCCGCCTGTTGTGGCAGGTGCACTCAAGGCCATTGAGCTTGTGACCCGATCTAGTGACTTGCGCGAACAGCTTGCAGAAAATACAGCCTATTTCCGGCAGGGTATGGAAGCACTTGGCTTCGACCTGCTCCCGGGCGTACACCCGATTGTACCCGTCATGCTTTATGATGCAGCTTTGGCTGCCAAGTTTGCTGACGAGATGCTGAAACGCGGCATCTATGTGGTTGCTTTTTCTTATCCCGTAGTACCAAACGGCAAGGCCCGTATTCGCACTCAGATGTCAGCCGCCCTGACCCGTGAAGAACTAGACCAAGCCATCGCCGCTTTTGGTAACGTGAAACGTCAGTTGGGCATCTAAGCCGACTGAGACGGGTGGCAGAGGTACTACCCCCTGCCAAGATGAGTGAATCGAATCTGGTCAGCCCCGAATTATTCAGACGATAACAGGCTTGGGGTTATGCTTGAAGGGGATACTTGTAGCTAGTGTGAGAGCCGATGTAGGTCGCATCACGCGGCACGGCCTGCGAGTTCTTCCTCAATCAAGGCCCTAGTCTGTCTGGGATCAGCTTTTCCGTTGGTTCGCCGCATAACCTGTCCTACGAAGAAGCCAAGCAGGCCGGTTTTTCCCGCAAGGTAGGCATCAACACGATCTTCATAGTCGGTCAATACGTTTCCAATTACGTTTCTGAGGACCTCGGAGTCATTCACGGCCGAGGACTGTATACCGGCTAGAAGTTTTGTCGGTGATCCCTCGCCTGCCAACATGAGCATTAGCACAGCTCGAGCTTCGTGAGCACTTGCTTTTCCGTTATCCGCTAACCGGACTAGTTCCGCAAACTCAGACGGACCAAAGGGCAAACTGGATAGGGGCGCTCCGCTCAGTGCAGGCAAAAGTTGGTTCGCCATCCAGTTGCCAACCGATACCCGTGAGACATTCTCTGAGGCGGCTTCAAGGAACTCCGATGCGGCAGGGACACCATATATAGCCAGACCTGTCGCAGCACTCAATCCACTTTTTTTCAACCACTGCTCTTCATCGGCGTTCAGAGGACGCTGTTCGGCCTTGGATTTGTTCGTAGGAGGAGTGTTTGTCTCAGATTGATGTTCCGGTCGAACATCGTGAGAGCGACCAACTCCGTCGGGCTTCCCAGTTTTTGATGTAACCTGAGCAGGCTTAACGTGATCATAAATAGCCTGGCGAAGAGTAACAATGCAATTAAATACAGGGAGATCGCTGTCTATTTGCTCTGGATCGCGCCAATAGAATCCCAATCGGGTAAACTGATATCGCTGCTCTGGTGGGTCAGCAGCGACGCTTGGCTCAATACGTGCATCCTTGTACTCAACGAGGGACGAGGGATTGAGGGCTTCTAGAAAATCATCTCCTGGGACAGATTGAGCAAATAATCGGTCATATGCCCGAACGATGACCGGAAGTGACTGCTTCGCATCAACCCAATGAATAGTGCCCTTGGGCTTGAGCGCAGCCTTGGATCCACTTCGTGTGCCCTCAATCCATTCACAGTGCAATCGAATCACCTTGCCCGTCTTGTCTTTCTCAATGTCATTGCACCGAATGATGTAGGCATGTCGCAAGCGCACGATTCCCCCAGGTGTTAGCCTCCGGAATCCTTTTGGAGGATTTTCTGAAAAATCATTCCTCTCAATCAGCAGCTCCCCGGAAAAGGGAACTGGGCGGACACCATCCCGCGGAACATCGTGAGGCCAGTACGGCGCAGATATGGTCTCCGTTCGGTCCTCCGGCCAATTTGTGAGGGTTACTGGCAAAGGATCCTGTACACAGAGTATCCTTGGAGCGCGATGATTCAGGTCATCCCTGATGCAATGTTCAAGCAATCCAGGGTCATGGATGCTGTCGACCTTGGTAGTTCCTATGGAATTGCAGAAAGTCTTGATTGCTTGCGGACGCACGCCACGGCGTCTGAGGCCGGCGAGTGTTGGCATCCGCGGGTCATCCCAGCCGTCCACGATACCTTCCCGTACCAGGTGAAGCAGCTTTCGCTTGGATGTGATTGTGTATGCTAGGTTTAATCTTGCAAACTCGTATTGGTATGGGCGAGGAGAAATGCCGAGTGCGTCGAGATACCAGTCATACAAGACTCGGTTCGTGGAGAACTCGAGCGTACAGATTGAATGAGTGACCCCCTCGATGGCATCAGATTGCCCATGTGCCCAGTCATAAAAGGGATAGATACACCATGCATCTCCTTGGCGGTAGTGCGTAGCATGACGAATCCGATACATGAGTGGATCCCGCATCTTCATGTTTGGATGCGTCATGTCGATCTTGGCCCTAAGTACCCGTGAGCCATCTGCAAAAGCACCGGCGCGCATTGCCTCAAACAATTCAAGGTTCTCCTCCGGCGCCCGGTTACGATAGGGACTTTCTGTTCCCGGGGTTGTGACCGTACCCCGCATCTCCCGAATTAATTCCTCGGGGGAATCATCGACATAGGCCAAACCCTTAAGGATGAGTTGGCGTGCCCAGTTGAACAAGGTTGCAAAGTAATCGGAAGCATAGTACTCATGGTCACCCCAGTCAAATCCCATCCATTGTAGATCACGCTTGATTGCATCTACGTATCTCTGATCTTCCGTGGCAGGGTTGGTGTCATCAAAACGGAGGTGACACTGCCCGTTATATTCAGTCGCCAGCCCAAAATTGAGCGTACTACTCTTTGCGTGTCCAATATGCGGAAACCCATTGGGCTCCGGTGGAAATCGTACAATTACACGTTCGACCGTCCCAGATGCAAGATCTTTATCGATAATACTTCTTATAAAGTCAGCTACAGTTGCCTGCCGTGCCATTAGATTTACTTAGTCAGGATGATCCTTCAACGTCAGGATCGGTATTTGAATCCATCGTGCGGTAGATACGGACTAATTCATGCGCAGCGTCGGTCACTGTACGCGTTCCTGCTGTGACCTGCTGCTGAAAGTTTTCTACCGCCGCATCAATGATTCTTGATTCGCTAAATTCGGACAGCAACAAGGTCTTTGCGGTTTCCAGCAGTGCGGTCTTAATTTGCTCACTACGCCTGAACTCAAAGGAGCCATTTTCATGGGCCGTACGCTCAATGTCCTTTATAGCTTCCCAGATTTCAGGGATTCCTGTTTTTTCGTGTGCACTTACCGTCTTAACCTTGATGACCCGGGAGCGTTCGGGATAGAGGTGCAACGCGCGCCTGTATGCATTGGCTGTGAGGCGTGCTTGGTTTACCATGTTCCCATCGGCTTTCGAGACTGCAATCAGGTCCGCAATTTCCAGGATACCCCGTTTTATCCCCTGCAACTCATCACCCGCGTTCGGCAATAACATGAGGAGAACGATGTCAACGATTTGACTGACTAGGGTATCTCCCTGGCCTGTGCCTACAGTTTCAATCAGTACTACGTTAAACCCCGCGGCCTCACACAGGCGCATTGCACGACGCGTGGTGTTGGCAATGCCGCCGGGAACGTTCCCTGAAGGGGATGGACGAATGAATGCGTTCGTATGATTTGCAAGTTGGGGCATGCGTGTTTTGTCTCCCAAAATGCTTCCTCCCGTTTGGGGGCTCGAGGGATCCACGGAGAGCACGGCTACGTGGTAATCTGACTGTACAAGGTGCATCCCAAGCGCCTCAATCAACGTACTCTTGCCCACACCCGGGGCGCCAGTTACAGCTACGCGCAGTGCTTTACCAGTTTTGGCATGAACGCCATTGAGCAGGCGGTCGGCGTCTTTCATGTCAGCGAGCAGCGCACTCTCCACAAGCGTGATCCCGCGACTTAGGCTGTTGCGATCTCCTGAGAGAATGTCTTGCACACTGGGAACTCTACTCATGACTCGTCTAGGAGGTCTTGGAGAATAGACAAGGCTGCCTCGGCAATTACTGTACCAGGCCCGAATACAGCCTTAACTCCTGCATCTTGGAGCAATGCGTAATCCTCAGATGGAATTATGCCACCTACAACAACTAGAATGTCTTCGCGCTGATTACGGGATAAGGTTCTTGTAAGCTCCGGTACCAATGTTCGGTGGGCGCCAGCAAGACTGGAGATGCCTATGATATGGACATCGTTTTCGAGGGCTTGGCGGGCAACCTCCTCAGGAGACTGGAATAGTGGACCTATATCAACATCAAACCCCAGGTCGGCAAATGCTGTTGCGATCACACGTGCACCGCGATCATGGCCATCCAGTCCAAGTTTGGCTACCAAAATCCGGGGGCGGCGTCCGATCCGCTGTGCAAACTTGTCCGAAAGCAGCCGTGCGCGATTTGCAGGTTTGTCTGATTGCATAACAGCGGAGTATATACCGGTTGCGGTTTCGTTGCGGGCAGTATAACGCCCAAAAACAGTCTCAAGTGCACTGGTTATCTCACCTAGAGTTGCGTTTGCACGTGCGGCTTCCAAGGCAACATCCAGGAGGTTGGATCCCTCCTGTGCAGCCTTGTGCAGGCTTGTTAGGGAGTTTTTTACCCGATGATCATCACGTGATTTTTTAAGTTCGTTGAGTCGGGCGGACTGGTTCAGGCGCACCTCGTTGTTGTCTATCCTTAGGAGCGATATTTTGTTCGCAGACTTTGACCGGTAGGCATTCACGCCCACAATAATCTCTTCGCCCTTATCTATCCGCGCCTGTCTGAGAGCGGCGGCTTGTTCAATTCGCATTTTGGGCAGACCATTCGCGATGGCTTTGGTCATTCCCCCCATGGATTCAATTTCCTGGATGTGCGTCCAGACCTTCTCAATTAACGTGTGCGTCAGATGCTCAACTACATAGGAGCCGCCCCAAGGATCAATCGCGTGCGTAAGTTTCGACTCTTCCCGAAGCACGAGTTGGGTATTACGTGCAATTCTGGCGGCATTCGCAGACGGAAGCGCGAGTGCTTCATCCAGCGCGTTGGTATGTAAAGACTGCGTTTGTCCACAAACAGCAGATAATGCCTCGAGCGTCGTGCGAGCCACGTTATTATAGGGTTTTTGTGCAGTCAGACTATAGCCGGAAGTTTGGCAATGCATGCGCAGGGCCATAGACTTGGGATTCCTGGGAGCGAATGGCTTGATGAGCCGGGCCCAAAGTACCCGTGCTGCCCTGAGCTTGGCAATCTCGACAAGGTGATCCATGCCAATACCAAAGAAGAAGGAAAGCCGCGGCGCAAAGGAGTCAATCCTTAGTCCTCGACTTAGGCCGGTGCGCACATATTCCAGGCCATTGGCAAGTGTATAGGCAAGCTCCAGATCAGCGGGAGCGCCTGCCTCGTGCATATGATAACCGCTCACGGATACAGTATTGAATCTAGGCATATTCTGGGCACACCATTCAATGATATCCCCCGTTATGCGCATTGATGCGGCTGGAGGGTAGATGTACGTATTACGCACCATAAACTCTTTCAGAATATCATTCTGAATGGTGCCTCTGAGTTGCTGAGGACTTACCCCGAACGACTCAGCCGCGACAATGAAAAATGCCATGACTGGCAAGACAGCACCATTCATCGTCATAGACACACTCATCTTCGAGAGAGGGATCCCCGCGAAGAGCACTTTCATATCCTCCACACTGTCGATAGCAACACCGGCTTGCCCTACATCTCCGCGCGAGATAGGATGATCGGAGTCATAGCCTCTGTGTGTTGGAAGATCGAAAGCTACAGACAGACCGCGCTGTCCGGCTTCCAGTGCTTTTCTGTAGAATGCGTTTGAGTCTTCTGCAGTGGAGAATCCGGCATATTGCCGAATCGTCCATGGACGACCTACATACATTGATGGATATGGCCCACGTAAAAAGGGTGGTAGACCTGCCGCATAATCCAGGTGTGTGCACGCTTCAAGATCAGCAGCATCGCAAGTGCGGGTCTGACCCTGATCCTTGCGATCAATTGGAATGGAGACTCCGGATCTCCGGTACGGAATGGAGGAAAAATCAGGCCGCATCACTATCCAAGAGTCGAAATAATTGATCCGCCGCCAGATGCAGCGGATCGCCGGAGGTGAGCGAAGCCTGTTCCCCACGGGTATTCTGAGCTGTGAATCCCGTTGGAGTTTTCGTTATTAATATGTTGACCGATTGAGTCTGAATATCACAGCTACACAAACTCAATAGGCGACGAAGCCAGGGATCATGCTCGCCCCGAACCTCAACCCGCGTTTTTTTAGTGAGAGCCTTTGCTCGTAGTCGTATGGCTTCGAGGGGGGCAGCAAGGCTGTTGGGGTAGGGGGCTACGTCGGGTATCTCAGGGGAGAGATACGTATTAACACCTACAACTGCTTCTGCTCCAGAAAGCACGGCGGCTTTTCGCTGGTTGCGTGCGTGCTGGATTTGCTTTTCTATCCAATCCCAGGACCGATCCAATCCGCCTGCTTGCTCAACCTGTTGGAAGAGTTGCCACGAAGCGGCTCCGAGGGCATCCGTCATATGTTCAATTATCCAGGCACCTGCAGCGACGTCTGCAGCGACTCCCAGTCGTCCCTCATGGCGCATAAGCTGCTGCATTTGGAGCCCCAGATCAGCGTCAGGGGCCGCGACAACGTCGCATCCGCCCAGTATAGCGGCAACACACTGCAAGGTCTGCCGGATCAGGTGTGTTTCCGGGTCCAGAGCCGATTCATAACGTCGGCTGGGAACTCCAATGATATTTACTTTTTGCGACTGTACTCTGTATGCATCAAGAACCGCGGCGGCGCCCACACGCAACGCACGGAGGCGGGCAATATCCAAGAGATAACGCTCGCCAACAGGCACAGTGAAATACAGATGTTCAGTTGCAAAGCTTGAGCCTGCTTCTGCCAGAAGATCCGACAGTTGTGCCAGTGCACAAGCCAACTCCTGAACATGGGTCGCACCTTGTTCATGCCAAGGCTCGAGGCTAATGCATAGCGTCCACAGGCGAGTACCTTTCGCCATATCCAGGATTTGACAGACGGGGTACTCGGAAGAGATATCAACAGAACCACGGAGTTCCTCTGGGGCGTATCCTTTGCTGGCCGCACGCATGCGAAGCGTTTCGAGCAACTTGGGAGTTGCTCCCTTGCCACTGAAGAAAAGTGGGATTGTACCGATAGGTAAATCCTCCGGTAGTTTGGTTTTTTCCTTTGGCAGATTGAACCCCAGCGCGTCAGCGCCTGCAAGCTGCGCGCGCACAGCGTCCTTCATCTCCACATCTGCACGAATCAGCCATTCACGGTGATTAAAGATGTGGTTGGGGGTGGACTTGCCGCGTCGGTAGTAAGGGCGAACAGTCAATCCCTCGATGGGACGCCAGTCCAAATCTTCCGGGATCAGTTCTTCCCAATCCTGATCGGAAACGGGTGGGAAGTGGCTGAGTAAGTCCAGAGGTTCACTCATTGCAGGTTCATTACAATAGGCCTCGCAGAAGTCTCACCAGGTCAAAGACGGCAATCCCGTACGCTACTGCAACGTTCATGGACTGTTTTGCGCCGTACTGTTGAATCTCCAGTGCGTAGTCCGCTTGGGCCACAAGCCCCTCATCTACGCCGGAGAGTTCGTTACCCACCACCAGGCAAAGAGGGAATTCCTCCCGGGT
This sequence comes from Bacteroidota bacterium, assembly GCA_028875125.1. GTDB lineage: Bacteria > Bacteroidota > Rhodothermia > Rhodothermales > Bin80 > Bin80. Next base: position 14,148 of record JAPPGC010000070.1, read on the forward strand.
TACAGCGGTTGTTTGCGTCGGAGTGTCGGTAAGCTCCAGGACGACAATTGTATATCCTGATTTGCGTAAATCGTTAATTGCGGTTGCGGCGTTTTGTTTGTATTCCCATGGTACGGTATCCTGCGCACCTAGTGCTGCCTTATGGATATGGGGGTTTTCTGGGGTTGCTGTAATTCCGGTAAGTATTATACGTTCAACGAGGGCAGCGTCGGAAGTGCGAAAAATAGATCCTACATTATGCACCGAACGAACGTTATCCAGTACAACAGTGATCGGGTGTCGAGGAACTAATCGAACGATACTGGCAGATACCCGACTAATTTCTTCATGACGAAGTTTTCGCATCAAAGTTTAAGTGATTATAGCCATTGACGGTCCAGCCGCGTCTGGCAAGAGCAGTACTGCACGTGGCGTTGCCGCAGCTGCGGGATTTGTATATATGGATTCTGGCCTTATCTATCGGGCCGTAGCGTTGGGGTTCCTGAAAACTGGACTGCAAAGTACAGAAGAAGATGCTGAGATCAGCCTGCGACGGTTCCAGATTGAGGTCACTTGCGTCGAACGTCACATGCATGTGCATATAGATGGAGTAGATGTAACGGCAGAATTACATACACCTCAAATTACCGAAATGGCCAGTCAGGTTGCCGCGCTCAAAATTGTTCGGAAGCGTCTTTTTGGTCTTCAGCGTGGGTTTGGTGACCGGTATGGCGCTGATCCCGGTATTGTGGTAGTCGGCCGTGATATGGGCACGATTGTGTTTCCGCATGCTGACTTGAAATTCTTTATAACTGCCTCACTTGAGGTGCGGGCACAGCGTAGGCTAATTGAGTTCCATCAAGTGGGGGAAGCCTCCTCATTTGAATCTGTGCTTGGGGCGATAGCTGCCCGGGACCGCCAGGACTCGGAACGAAAGATTGCTCCACTAAAAAAAGCCTTGGACGCAGTTTTGATTGAGACGGACAAGTTAACACTTGCAGATCAGATTGACATGATACTCGGGCATGTTCTGGAACAATCAAACTCTATGTAGATAGAAGCTCGGCTGGTATGGTACTCGTGTTTACGCCTAGCGTCTGGTTCCCATCACGTTGTACCCATTCAAAATTTCAAACCCCCGTCCGGTGTCTTCTGCAGGGGAGCCCCAGAGCATATCTAACATCGGGCCCAGACGCACTTGGTGCACATATATGTCTGAAGAACAATTAAGAGCAGATACTCCATCTGAAGAATCACACGAGAACCTTGTTCCTACGTCCGTTGCCTCTGAAAACGATGCCGGCGAGTTAGCCAAAGATGTTCCTGCTGATCCGCCAACTTCTGATTCCGATCAAGCACCGGAGACAACAATTGAACCGGAAGCGTCGGAGGTGAGCGAGGACAATTCTGCGGATTCATCAACCTCTGACTCCGATCAGGCGCCGGAGGCAACAACTGAACCGGATGCATCGGAGGCGAGCGAAGACAGTCCTGCGGATCCATCAACTTCTGAATCCGATCAGTCGACGGATGCAACAACTTCTGAATCCGATCAGGCGACGGATGCAACAACTGAACCGGAATCATCGGAAGCGAGCGAAGACAGTCCTGCGGATCCATCAACTTCTGAATCCGATCAGGCATCAGAGGTAACAATTGAACCAGAAGCATCGGAGGCGAGTGAGGGCAGCTCTGCCGATCCATCAACTTCTGAATCCGATCGGGCGACGGATGCAACAACTGAACCGGAAGCATCGGAGGCGAGTGAGGATAGTTCTGTGGATCCATCAACTTCTGAATCAGATCAAGCACCTGAGGCAATATCCGAACCAGAAACAGAGGCTACAACTGAACCAGAAGCATCGGATCCGGAAGGTGAAGCCCAGGAATCTGCAGATCCTGAGGATACCGATGAAGGCGCGGAACGAATCGGATACACAGGTGATATTCTAGGAGAGACTGTTCCACTATCTGAACTTGATGAACGACAAGAGACGAGTGAAGCAGAGCAGGAACGGGCAGAGGAATTGACACAGCTCATTGATGCCTCCCTCAATGAGGTTGTGAAAGATGAGATTATCACTGGACAGATTATTTCAGTTAGCGATAAGGATGTCGTCATCGATATCGGATTCAAGAGTGACGGAATCATCCCTAGGAATGAGTTCGAGGGCGAAGTCAATCCGGGGGACACGCTTGAAGTGTATGTCGAACGGCTCGAAAACTACCATGGTCAGCTCCAACTCAGCAAGGAGAGAGCGGAAAAAGTTCGTCGTTGGGAGCGAATTGAACGTGCATTTGAGAATGGGACGGTACTGGAAGGGACAATAACCCGTCGTATCAAGGGAGGAATGATTGTTGATCTCATCGATGGTTTGGAAGCATTCTTACCGGGATCCCAGATTGATATGCGACCGGTACGTGATTTTGATTCCTACCTTGATCGCAAAATGGAATTCAAGATCGTCAAGATCAATTCCGACAACGAGAACGTAGTTGTTTCGCATAAAGCGCTCATTGAACGTGACCTTGCTTCGCAGCGTGAGAGCATTCTCTCCACGATGGAAGCCGGACAAGTTCTGGAGGGGGTTGCCAAAAACATCACGAACTTTGGTGTATTTGTTGATCTCGGGGGAGTGGATGGCCTGCTACATATAACAGATCTCACCTGGGGTCGGGTATCTCATCCGACGGAGGTGGTTTCTCTTGACGAAAACCTGAAGGTCGTTGTACTTGACTACGATAAGGACCGGCAGCGCATTTCGCTGGGGTTGAAGCAGCTTCAGCCCCATCCCTGGGAGAATATCGAGGAAAGGTACAAACCAGGGGATGTCGTTGAAGGCAAGGTCGTATCCATAACAGACTATGGTGCGTTCCTTGAAATAGAACAGGGAATTGAGGGACTCGTGCATGTTTCGGAGATGAGCTGGACGGGCCATATCCGACATCCATCGCGGCATGTTTCACTCGGCCAGGTCGTGAAAGTGTTCGTGCTGAGTATTGATCACAGCACGAAAAAGATTTCGCTTGGCATGAAGCAGTTCGAGACAAACCCGTGGGAGGGCATTTCGATGCGCTATCCCCCGGGCACGGTGCTCAGTGGTCGTGTGCGAAATATTACACACTTTGGCGTTTTTGTTGAGATCGAGCCAGGAATTGACGGACTAGTGCATGTATCCGATCTATCCTGGACTAAAACGATTCGCCATCCCAGCGAGATCGTTAAGAAGAGGCAAGAACTATCGGTCGTTGTGCTTGATGTCGATGAGAAACGTCAACGGATAGCACTTGGTCACAAACAGATTGAGACGAACCCGTGGACAAACCTCGCAACAGTCTATGAAGCGGGTACGGACCATCAAGCCAAGGTTGTGCGAGTTGAACGTAAAGGTTTGACAGTGGAATTGCCTCTTGAGGTTGAGGCTTTTGTACCCATCCGTGAGCTCAAAAACAAATCCACTACGGGCTTCCCTCCGTACCAGGAGGGGGATGAGATTGAGTTGCGAGTGATCCGACTGGATGCAAGCCAGAAAGAGATTGTGATGAGCGAAACTGCCAAGCAGCGACAAGAAAAAGCTAAAATCGAACAGAGTGAACGTGAAGCTAAGCGCGCAGTACGCCGCGAAGAGGAGAAAGCTGTTCGCCAGCATACCAAGCGTGAAAAGGCCACGAGTGGACCAACTACGATAGGAGAGCTAAGTGGACTGGAGTCGCTCAAAAAGCTTAATGATGAAGCAACTGACACTTCCCCGGTTGAGGAGTAATAATCATTGGAGGTGCTGTTCAATTCATTGTACTGTTGTATCGATGAATACTGGAACCACAACTAGATCTTCATCCTCACCGGTGTAGGATGACCATGCGACAAAAGAATCGCATATGCAAGTTTGAGGAATGTCATGTTCCTGTTCGAGCCAGAGGTTTCTGCCAGGGACATTACCGGCAGTACATGAATGGCCGGAAAATGAAGCTGCTTCGTAGCCGCCTCAAGCCGGAGAGATGCCTTTATGAAGGTTGTGGCATCTATGCTGTATCCCGTGGGATGTGTAGCGGACATTATGCGCAGCACCGAAGGGGGCTGCCGCTGAATGACCTATTTGCACGTTCCAAGCGGAAGTGCAGTTTCTATGAATGTGACCGCAAACACCGTGCAAAGGGGTACTGCGGTGTCCATTACCAGCAGCACAAAAGGGGGAAAAAGCTGACTCCTATCAGGGCAAGGCAGTAAACCCTATTCTGGCAATCATTCATGGTTTAGGAAGCAGATCTGCCAAATTTCGAAGAGGAACTACTTGGCGTTCTTACTCTGTTTGCCGCGGTTTGAGAATAGGGCGAGCGGTACTCAGTAATGCTCCGATTTCGGTCATTTCGTATTCATCTGTATAAATATTAATTTACTGTCGGCACATCAGGATGAACACGAACTCTCTTCTTGATTCTCTTGGGATAGCGGGCCCAGGGGCCGGGTTGGCAATAGGTACATCTACACACCTTGGTGGTGCGTCTCCCATAGATGTTTACAGCCCGATTGATGGGAGCCTAATTGAGCGGGTCGGTACCGCAACATCAGCGGAGGTGAAGGCGGGTTGTCAGGCTGCGCATGACGCGTTTCTTTTCTGGAGAAATGTCCCAGGTCCCCGTCGTGGAGAGTTGGTCAGGCAGTTCGGTCAACTACTGCGCGAGTACAAGGAGGAATTAGGGGCATTGGTCACTTTGGAGGCAGGTAAAATTCAATCGGAGGCAGAAGGAGAGGTGCAGGAAATGATTGATGTCTGTGATTTTGCTACTGGATTGAGTCGTCAACTTTATGGGCTGACAATTCAAAGCGAACGCCCACAGCACCGCCTGATGGAGCAATGGCATCCATTAGGTGCAGTGGGGGTGATCTCAGCATTCAACTTTCCCGTTGCTGTATGGTCTTGGAATGCTGCACTTGCACTGGTCTGCGGGGATCCAGTCGTTTGGAAGCCCTCCGAGAAAACCCCGTTCTGTGCGCTGGCATGCCATAATCTGCTTATGAGGGTCATCTGTGACTTTGAAGATGCTCCAAATGCGCTGAGTGTTGTGGTCAATGGTGGTCGGGTTGTGGGTGAGGCCTTGGTTGATTCCCCTAAATTGCCGCTCATTTCGGCAACGGGATCAATTGCAATGGGGCGGGCAGTGGGTCAGCGTGTGGCCAAACGTCTCGGTCGGTCATTGTTGGAGTTAGGGGGTAATAATGCGCTGATCGTTGCCCCGAGTGCAGACCTTGATCTAGCTGTAAAAGCCATAACTTTTGCTGCAGTTGGGACGACAGGACAGCGATGTACCACACTGCGTCGCCTGATAGTTCACAAGAGTATTAAGGCTAAGTTGATTTCACGCCTGCTTAGTGCATGGGCCTCAATACGTATAGGGGATCCACGAGACGCCGGGGTATTGATTGGTCCGCTGATTGATAAGGAGGCGGAAATTGCAATGCGCGCAGCACTGGCACTGGCAGTCGAACAAGGGGGACGTGTCCATGGTGGTGGACGCGTGACTGCAGGAGTACCTGCAAACGGAGTTTATGTAAACCCCGCTCTGGTCGAAATATCTCCCGATGCTTCAATCGTGCAAACAGAAACATTTGCTCCAATTTGCTATGTACACGAGTACGACCGTTTGGAGGAGGCAATTGAGATTCAAAATGGTGTACCCCAAGGGCTTGCCAGTGCGATATTTACAGAGAATGTTCTGGAAGCAGAAATTTTCTGCGGTCCGTCCGGTAGCGATTGTGGTATAGCCAACGTGAACATCGGTACCAGCGGTGCGGAAATCGGCGGAGCGTTCGGAGGTGAGAAAGAAACTGGTGGTGGACGCGAAAGTGGCTCAGATGCTTGGAAGAACTACATGCGCCGAGCCACGAACACTATCAATTATGGCAAAAACCTTCCTCTGGCACAAGGGGTAGAATTTGTTTGACCTACTCAAGAATGCTTGCAAAACATATCCAGTCAGTTCCTCCAAGCGGGATTCGCCGCTTCTTTGATATTGCGGCCACGATGGACGATGTGATTTCGCTGGGAATCGGTGAGCCTGACTTCGTTACACCCAATGCGGTGATTGATGCAGCGGTCGCCTCTCTAGCGGCAGGCAAGACAGGTTATACCTCCAATGCCGGATTGCTCGAGCTTCGTGAAGCAATTGCTACTCATCTCAATGGTCTGTATGGATATCCTGTCGAAGCGGATCAGATTTTGATCACGGTTGGTGTTAGCGAGGCCATGGAGTTAGCCATGCTAGCGTTGCTCAATCCTGGGGATGAGGTGCTGATACCGGAGCCGTGTTTTGTGTCTTATGGTCCTCTCGCCAGGTTTGCACATGGTCAAGTAGTACATGTACCCACCAGCGCAGAAAGGAACTTTGAAGTTACAGCTGAAGATATTGCCAGCAGGATAACTTCACGTACTCGGATGATTTTTATAGGTTATCCGAATAATCCTACAGGGGCAGTCCTGAAACGGGAAATTCTCGAGGAAATTGCTGCTCTGGCGGAGGAACATGATCTAATACTGCTTTCGGACGAGATTTACGATCAACTCGTTTACGGAGAAGCAAAATCGACTGGACATGCCAGTGCATGGGCTGTTGAATCCCTGCGTGAACGTAGTATTATTTTGGGGGGCTTTTCGAAAGCGTATGCAATGACCGGCTGGCGTCTCGGTTATGCTGTTGCACCCCACTCAATTTATAGGGGACTCTATAAGGTGCACCAGTATATGGTTATGAGTGCACCAACTATGGCCCAATACGGTGCACTTGCAGCAATCCTCGAATGCGCCCCTGACGTTGAACGTATGCGCCAGGCGTACGATGGTCGCAGGCGTGTGCTCGTGGACGGCTTGCGGGCAGCCGGACTCAGTACGTTTGAGCCGGAAGGGGCATTTTACTGTTTCCCCGATATCCGGTCAACGGGGCTGAGTTCGGAGGACTTTGCGCAGGGTCTGATTCGCGAGGAGTCCGTAGCTGTGGTACCAGGTGATGCTTTTGGTCCAAGTGGTGACGGGTTCGTGCGTTGTTCCTATGCTACGGCCGATGATAAGGTGGCTGAAGCTAGTCGTCGCATAGCCAGGTTTGCTCAAAAGTGTAGGGAAGCATGACCTTAAGGCTTCTGCTGGGTACCGTAACGGCTCTGGCGTTTCACCTGATGTTCGGATGGGCTTGGAGTGTTGCCGGGGGTATTGTAGCAGGGTTTCTTGGACGCAAGAGGGGGTGGCTTGCTGGAGGAATTGCTGTGGGATTGTCTTGGGGGCTATTTCTAGCACACGCATTCATTGTGGCATCGGCTCCAACGCAACGTCTCCTTGATATAATCGGGGGGCTTTTTGGAGGTATTCCGAGCATATTAGTTCTCGTGATTACCGTGTTGCCTGGGGTGCTGCTCGGGATAGCGGGTGGGGCACTTGGTACGTCGATTAATCCTTGGATTGCTCCTCTTCTTTCCAAATCAATGCTTCATTTTTTTCCTCGATTACTCGATTCTCAGAATTCAAAGAAGGGAAGCTGATGAAGCGACCGCCTTGCATTGCTTTTTCTTCAGTAAGCTCTAAGACTTAACAGGCCACCAAAAAAGTGGGGCCGTCTGGATTTCTGGAAGCCGAGATGCAGATATATCCGTGGCCAGGGGTTTTCCTCGCAAAGTCGTATTTGTCGCAGGTCCATCCGGCCACCTTCCGCACATGAGACAGCGCTGGCATAGAATGCAAACCGATCAATGTCTACGGACGAATCTCGAATACAGTGGCCAGCGTATCCCGTAGCGCAAACACGTAATTGCCCGCGACATCTATGTCTCTCCATCGGCCAGGGACCTCAAACGAGTAGCTGTACGACCCGTCATCACCGTCATAGACATCCATAACTGTACTTTCCCTTTCGGCCGAAAGCACGCGGGATTCCATGTACAAGTGTCCGTCGAAATACACTAGGATATATTTGCCAGGAGGCCGGGACTTAAACCGTAGACCAGTCATGCCCATGACGTCAATGGTCTCAAAAGTAGGCGGCTCCATCTGGTCCATCGTTTCTCGAGCATACACGATGTCTCCTGAGGGTGAATAGCGGGCCATGAATCCATAGTAGCTTGGGCTATAGATCATGTCGTCATCCACCGTTGTAACTTCGCCGCCAAGACCAAGAGGCTCCAAATCCGAAGTGCCAAAGGTATGAAGTGGCTGGTCCAGCCCCTGAGCGCTACCGAACATGTGCTCATCGCGAAGAGATCCGGACAGCATGAAATAATAGCGGCCTTCATCCGTGAACGCCATACGATACAGCTGAAAGTCCAGTCTGGCTGTTTCTAGCAGTTCTCCTCCCGGCCCGAATCTGATGACCGAGCGCCTAACCGCATCAGGCACCACGACATTTCTCTCTGCGTCAATGGATATAGGCATGGGATTGGCGAATTCACCCGGCCCTTCTCCCCTTCCATTGCCGTAGGTCTGGACAAGACTGCCTGCAGCGTCGAAGTACTTGACCATCATGTCACCATAGTCCATGATGTAACTGCCGCCGTCTCTGGTACCGGCAATACCCATTGCCTGATAGAGCATTTGCTCTTCTGAGGTACCGATTACGGTTAAGGCTTCAAGCCCTACCTCCCGCCACTCGCGAGCACTTGACTCTTGCACGTGTATAGGAAAAGGAAACCCTTCAATCTCACTAAGTGCCAGATTCTCATTTCGCTGCTCGGAATTGCTGCAAGCGGTGAGAGCAATGAGAAGAATGCAAGGGAAGGTGTGTCGGGACATTGGGATTGGATGAGTTGTAATAATTGACCAAGCTCCAATGACTAGCGCCCCTCACAGGGCGGATGTTTCAATTAATGTATGGGCCAGATGCGGATCGCAAATCCCTATGCCACTTGCAGCATGATTTGGTTCACATCGATTGGATTCTGGAGAGCTATAACGAAAATATACACCACATTATTCTTTATACCTCAGAATCCCTTTTTCGGACACTGTCAACTAAAGAGTGGTGAAGGTGGCAGATTAGCGACCTAGACGCATATCAGGATCCTGCTGGTTCGAATTGAAAATAGGATGCCCTTCATAAGTGAAAGAATAGATACTAGGCTAGAGTCATTTCAACTATTGAAGGAGACGTTCAACAAAAAACCAGAGCCTAGGAACATGCGGCCAATAATTGCGTGTGACCTCCCCATGATTCCAACAACTGCGATTTGGACATCTGTGCGCTGAGGAGCACTGGGTTCTCATAATCCGTTCAAGAGGCTGGAATCACTTTGTTACGTAACGAATTTATTCAGTCCTGCACCTCTCACCTAATTATTGGTTGCTGCAGAGTTTGAGGATAGGATCCTAGAAGATCAGTGCAGGAAGCAACATCATACTCAACAATGATACCCCGACCTGAAATAGAAGGCTTACTGGAGCGTGCGCGCGTGCTCGGGGGCTATCTTTGACTTGGCCAAACGGTCAAAACGTGTTGAGGAGCTAAACCGGAAACGCCTGGCCCCCGGCTATTGGGATGATGCAGAGGAAGCACAAGCCACTGAGCGCGCGATCGCGTCAGAAAAAACCTGGCTTGATGCATTCGAGACTGTATCTGGGCATGCGGAGGATATTTCGACGTTGTTAGAGCTTGCGGAAGAGGAAGGAGAGGACCTTGAGCAGGATATAGAGGCAAGCTTCCAGGCCCTGCTTGATTCCGTTGAATCCCTCGAGCTGCGGAGCATGCTGGCGGGAGAAGACGATCGGCGTAATGCAATCCTTACGATCAATCCGGGAGCGGGAGGAACGGAGAGCCAGGACTGGGCCGAAATGCTGCTGCGCATGTACACGCGATATGCCGAACGGCAAGGCTTCAAGGTGCTGTTGCTTGGATACCAAGAAGGCGATGTAGCGGGCATCAAAAGCGCCTCGCTGGGGATTCAGGGGGATTTTGCGTATGGATACCTGAAGGCTGAATCTGGGGTTCATAGGCTTGTGCGAATCTCTCCGTTTGATTCAAATGCACGTCGTCACACGTCTTTTGCAAGTGTATTTGTCTATCCTGAGATTGATGACACCATTGAGATTGATTTACGCGCTGCTGACATTGAGCTGCAAACGTTTCGCTCAGGTGGTAAGGGCGGGCAGAATGTGAATAAACTGGAGACCGGTGTACGGTTGATTTGGACGGGCATACTTTCAGATGGGGAACGGGTCCGGGTCGCGGCAGAATGCACTGAGGAGCGCAGCCAGCGTCAGAACAGGGATCGCGCTATGACCATGCTCAAGAGCCGCGTTTATCGCCTGGAACAGGCAATCCAGGAGGAGGAAAAAAACAAGCGTTCAGCGGAAAAGAAACGAATTGATTTTGGCAGTCAGATTCGCTCCTATGTGTTCCAGCCGTATACAATGGTGAATGACCATCGCACAGAGCTCAAGATGACCAATGTTCAGGCAGTGATGGATGGGGACCTGGATGCGTTCATCAAGGCTTATCTGCTGCAATAATCATGGCAAATCAACATCAGTATGATTACCTCGTCCTGGGCAGTGGCATAGCTGGATTATGGTTTTCTCTGGGCGTCGCCGACCATGGCCGCGTAGCAATCATTACCAAAAAAGAGACTGCCGAGTCAAATACAAACTATGCACAGGGAGGTATTGCAAGTGTCTGGGATAAGGAGGATTCGCTTGAGAGCCATATAAATGACACGCTCATTGCCGGTGCAGGCCTCTGTGATGAGGACATTGTAAGAAGCGTGATTACCGAGGGTCCTCGTGAAATCCAGTCATTGATTGACCTAGGGGCCTCATTCACAAAGGCAGGAGGGCAGTTGCACCTCGGACGTGAGGGCGGACACGCCCATCCCAGGATCATTCATGCGAAAGACGCAACCGGGCAGGAAGTTGAACGGGTACTCCTGGCAGCAATCGTTGCACATCCCAACATCACCGTATTTGACTTTCATTACGCGGTCGACCTGATCACGGAGCATCATTTAGGGCAGCATGTCACTCGGCTACGTCCAGATATTAATTGTTTTGGGGCTTATGTATTGGACGAAAAGGATGAGACCGTGCACACCTTCCTGTCCCGGGTAACTTTGCTGGCTACAGGCGGGTCATGCGAGGTATATCAACATACGACGAATCCATCCATAGCTACGGGGGATGGGGTTGCTATGGCATATCGTGCTAAAGCACGCGTAGCCAATATGGAGTTCGTACAATTTCATCCGACGGCGCTTTATCGGGGACGAGAGCATAGTGGGCGGGCATTTCTGATATCCGAAGCCGTTCGCGGGCATGGTGGCATTCTTTTGAATCAGAGCGGAGAAGCCTTTATGAAGCGTTATGATTCACGGGCTGAGTTGGCTCCTAGAGACATTGTGGCCCGTGCGATTGACGATCAGCTCAAGCATCGCGGCGAGAACTATGTTTTTCTGGATATTTCTCACATCCAGGCAAAAGAAATTGAAAAGTATTTTCCCCACATCATTGAAACATGTCGCAAGTTTGGCGTAGATCCAGCGAATGAACCCATACCGGTTGTCCCGGCGGCACATTATCAATGTGGCGGAGTCCAGACCGATGAACTGGCAAGAACCAGTATCTCTGGATTGTTGGCTATTGGAGAGGTTGCCTGTACCGGGTTACATGGAGCGAACAGGTTGGCGAGCAACTCGCTACTTGAAGCCCTTGTATTCAGTCGGAGGGCCACCAAGGTCGCCATACAGATTGCAGGAACACGTGCATTCAATGAGAAGGTACCCGATTGGGATGCTTCGGGTACAGAGCGCCAGGGCGAGTGGGTGCTGATATCACATAATCGAGATGAGCTTCAGCGAACGATGTGGAATTACGTCGGCATTGTTCGGTCAAATTTGCGACTTGCCCGGGCATTGCGCCGAACAAGACTGCTTTACGAAGAGGTAGAAGATTTCTATCATCGGACACGGATTTCCAGCCGACTCTGCGAGCTGCGCAATCTGATTGCAGTTGCCTACCTGGTGATCCGTAGCGCGCAAATGCGGCGTGAAAGCCGCGGCTTACACTATACATTAGACTATCCAGAGCAGGTAAGCACCGAACGGCGCCCAACTTTGGTTTAGAATTAACTGAGAATGGAACACTAGACACCTAAAACAGTAACTACCCGCGCTACGGTCGTGCATCCGGGTGCTGAACCCTTGTATAGTTTCTGGTGATGATCGTTTGGCGGCAGATGGGAGCTCGGTTGCGGGCGCCCTTTTTTGTTGTATTGACGTTGTGAGCTGCGCCCGTCACGCCCGTCGAGACTGGGCGTTTTTGACATATGGGACTTATGAATACTGTTGCACTTGAAGAGCGTGTTTGCACGCTCGTAGAAAATATGCTGAAAGGAGGTCCGGTCTTTCTGGTTGAATTTTCTGTGCGCGGCACGCAAGGCTCGCATGTGATTGACATTTTTGTTGAAAGTGACAATGCGCTTGGCGTCAATCAACTTGCTGAATTGAACCGGGAGATCGGCTTTATCCTGGATACAGAGGATATTATGCCGGGACGTTACACGCTTAATGTATCCACGCCGGGGGTAAAGCGTCCCTTACGCCTCCCTCGGCAGTACCGAAAACATGTCGGGCGTAAGCTACGCGTTCACTATCGAAAAGAGAACGATGCCTTTACAGAAACCTGTGGGGAGCTAGTGGCAGTAGAGGAATCATACATTCAGATTCAGAATGGAACCCGGTCCGCAGAAATTCCGCACGGTGATATCCAGTGGGCCAAAGTAGTATTGCCTTGGTAGACATAATCTTAGGTAACTGAAATGCATAGTGGAGACCTTGTTTCGTCGTTCGCCGAGATTGCTCGCGAGAAGGATATAGATCGGGACACACTCCAATTGATCGTGGAAGATGTGATCAGATCGATGATCCGGATTCGATTTGGTTCAGACGAAGCCTTTGAAATTATTCTGAATCCAGATTATGGGGATGTTCAGGTTCTGCACATCCGAGAAGTTGTAGAAGACTATGACCTATCCGATCCAGTTACGCAGATAGAGCTCAGAGATGCTCTCAAGATTGAAGAAGACTTTGAAGTAGATGATGAGGTTGCTGAAGAAATATCTATTTCAGAATTTGGTCGGCGCGCAGTACAGGCAGCCCGCTATACTTTTCGCAATCGGATCAGGGATATAGAGAAGCAGAATATTTTCGCGGAATATTCTGACCTTGTAGGTGAGTTGGTAGTCGGTGAAATTTATCAGGTGCGACGCAGAGAAGTACTCGTCCTGCATAACAGAGTCGAGTTAATTATGCCTCGCGAGGAACAGATCCCGCGTGATCGCTATCGCAAAGGAGACATGCTGCGGGCGGTTGTCAAAGAGGTGCGCCGTGATGCAGGCAGCAACCCGCAGGTGATTATTAGCCGCGCCTCGCCTCAACTCATGGAGCGCCTATTTGAGCTTGAAGTGCCGGAGATTGACGAAGGAATTGTCGAGATTAAGGCGGTCGTGCGTGAGCCGGGAGACCGGGCCAAAGTAGCCGTTGTCAGCTACGATGAGCGCATTGATCCTGTAGGTGCTTGCGTTGGGCTCAAGGGTAATCGCATACATGCAGTCGTGCGTGAACTTAGCAATGAGAATATTGATGTGATGGAGTGGACTGATGACCCGTTCACCTTGATCAAGCGAACGCTCTCTCCATCAAATCCGATCGAAGTCAAGATCAACGATACACTGGATCCACCTACTGCAAAAGTAGTCGTTAAGGCAGATGAGGTCAGTCAGGCCATTGGTAAGGGGGCGATCAATGTTCGCCTCGCATCGCGTATGACAGGTATTGAACTGGATATTTTCCGGGAGATACCAGCGGATGAAGAGGATGTGGAAATCGAAGAATTTTCCGATGAATTTGACGACGAGATCATCCAGCGATTACGAAGCATTGGATGTGATTCCGCAAAGGCAGTGCTCCAGCTTTCCGTCGAAGAGCTTATTCGTAGGAGCCAACTGGAAGTTGAAGTAGCTACGCGTGTAATGGACGTAATTAAGTCAGAGTTTGATGACGAGGAGGGGGAGGAGTTGGAAGAAGAATTTGAGTTTTAACCGTATTGTGTTAGTGTAGAAACCGATTCAGACCGCGCACATGGCGACTACCGCCACCAAAAAACCGAAGAAGTTCAGAAAGGTCCGACTACATAAAGTAGTCAAGGAGCTTAACCTGACTACTGACACCATCGTCAATTATTTGACCGAGCATGGGTATGCAAGTGCGCTAAAGGGAAATGGGCTCAATGCGGCTATCACTGACCAGGATGCTTACCTGGATCTTCTAGATAATTTTGCTGAAGACCGTGAAATTCGTGCTCGTGTGGAGGAGCTGCGCGCGATACGTGAGGCAGAGTTGGCTGCCTCAAGCGGCGACTCAGCACCGAGCAGTGCGCAAAAAACAGTTCCAACGGTGGCCCAGCCGATACAAGATGAGCCCGAGTCGACCGTCGAGGACACCCCTTCAGATGGCCCTCAACCGGCCCCGGTGGAGGAACCGGTAGAATCTGTACCTCCTGAGGAGGAAGTGAAGGAAGAACTAGCCGCTCTGGAGGATGTGCCAGAAACTCTTGTAGTCGAAAAACAGGAGGTTGAGGAAACTGCATTGGATGTTGTAGAGAAAGAACCAGCTACACGGGCAGAGACTGTAGATGCGCAAGAAGAACTTATCGCTCTAGAAGAGTCTGAGGTACACGAGGAGGCAGGTGAACCCACCGTGGTCGAAGAGCCGGATGTGCCCTCTGACGTCCAGGAAGCTGCGGTTGATGTGCAGCCCGAGGAAGAAATCAGGCCTGAGGTTAGTGAAGAAGAATCCTCCGTGGTAACTGAGACGACTGACACAACGGAGGCTGCCCCGGAAGTAATAGACGCTGAACAGACCGAGTCTCTCGAAGATGCAGAGGAGGTTATTGTGGCTGATAGGTATAAGTTGCAAGGCACGAAGATCCTTGGCAAAATAGATCTCGAGAAGGTCAAAGAGACCAAACCTCCCCGTGCCAAACGAAAGAAACGCAAACGTAAGAAGTCTGTCGCAGCTGCACCCAGCACTACAGAAGCAGCCCAAAAAACGACAGAAAAACCGGCAGCAACTAAGCCTAAAAAGCGCAAGCGTAAACGTAAGAGCAAGGTAGATTCAGCAGAGGTTGGGCAGTCAGTTCAAGAGACACTCCGTTCGTTAGAGCAGGGCACAGCACGGGTGCGTCAACGGAGGCGGAGAGCTCGTCGTCAGGAACGAGCGGAAAAACGCCTTAATGTGCAGATCGAACAGGAGCAGAGGGAGCACGAGATTCGCGTCACCGAATTTGTGTCAACCGGCGAACTTGCAGATCTGATGGGGGTCCCCGTTACGGAGGTTATTAGCATGCTGTTGAGCTCTGGTATGATGGTTTCCATTAATCAGAGATTGGATGCCGATACCATCGCCTATGTGGCCGATGAATTTGACTGCAAGGTGGAATTCATTACCGAATTTGGAGATGATGACGTTGAGGACGAGGCGGATGAACCGGGAGATTTGAGTCCTAGAGCTCCCGTAGTAACCGTTATGGGGCACGTAGACCACGGGAAAACATCATTGCTTGATTACATCCGTAATGCAAGTGTAGTGGCCGGCGAGTCGGGAGGTATCACGCAGCATATCGGTGCATACAAGGTCAGACTCGACGATGATCGTATGGTGACCTTCTTGGACACTCCAGGCCACGAAGCATTTACCGCTATGCGTGCTCGTGGTGCAAAAGTTACCGATGTAGTCATATTGGTTGTAGCAGCTAATGATTCCGTCATGCCTCAGACCATTGAGGCGATCAATCATGCTAAGGCCGCCGGTGTCGCCCTGATCGTTGCGATTAACAAGATCGACCTGGAGCAGTCCGACGTGCAGCGGGTTATGAAAGAACTGGCGGACTACGGGGTCTTGGTTGAGCAATATGGTGGAAAGATACAGTGTGCATTTGTCTCAGCAAAAACAGGTGAAGGCATTGAGGATCTCCTGGAAAAGGTACTTCTGGAAGCAGATATCCTGGAGCTGAAAGGCAATGTCACACGTACTGCTCAAGGTATTGTAATTGAGAGCAGACTGGATCGTGGGCGCGGCAATATTGCTACCGTCCTCGTTCAGAATGGTACACTCAGGATAGGAGATCCGTTTGTAGCAGGCATTTACGGTGGGCGGGTTCGCGCCATGTTTGATGAGCGCGACAATCGTATTGATGCTGCGGGTCCAAGTGAACCGGCCTTGGTTTTGGGATTGCCTGGTCAACCAATGGTCGGCGATCGATTGGCGGGAGTGGAGAATGAGTCGGAAGCACGTGACATTTCACAGAGACGTCAACAAATTTGGCGCGAACAGAAAATGCGCCAGTTCAAGCACGTGAGGCTTGAAGACATCGGACGCAGGATGGCGCTGGGAGATTTTAGTGAGCTTAATCTCATAATTAAAGCCGATGTTGGAGGCTCTGTTGAGGCTATCAGTGACTCACTCCACAAGTTGTCAACCGATGAAGTGGCCGTCAGCATCATACATGCGGGAGTAGGTGCAATTACCGAAAGCGATGTTATGTTGGCCTCGGCATCTGATGCGGTAATCATCGGATTCCAGGTGCGTCCGACATCAGGAGCACGTATAGCAGCGGAACGCGAAGAGATTGATATCCATACCTATTCCATCATCTACGATGCCATTGAAGACATTCGGGATGCATTGGAGGGCTTGTTGACGCCGGAGGAATCTGAAAAGATCACCGGTGTAGCGGAAGTTCGTGACATCTTCAAGGTTCCCAAAGCCGGGACCGTGGCAGGATGCTATATTTCCGAAGGGCGTATCAGTCGCAATGACACCGTACATCTTCTAAGAGAAGGCGTGGTTATATACGAAGGACGGCTCGCGTCGCTTCGTCGTTTCAAGGATGATGTCCGCGAGGTGCTTTCTGGATATGAGTGCGGGATAGGCGTTGAGAACTACAACGATATCAAAGTCGGTGACCAGATTGAGGCCTTCGAAATGGTCCAAACCAAGCGTACGCTTGACTTGTAGCCGATACTATGAGCGTGCGAACACAGCGCGTTGCCAAACTGATGCATCGCGAGATTGCGGGCATCCTCGCGCACGAATTCCCCGATAAATCCATGGTGACGGTGATAGGGGCCCGTGTGACGCGCGATTTGTCGATTGCGTATGTGGACGTTAGCATTCTGGTTGACTCAACGGAGGAGCGTCAAGATATATTTGACACTTTGGTGGAGCATACAGCCGCCATTCGAAAACTTCTTGCACAACGTATCCGGCACCAGATGCGTGCCGTTCCCAGTATTCGGTTTTCCCTGGACAGTTCACAGGAAGCGGGTCGCAAAATAGACCTACTGCTTGATCGGATCAAGGAGCAGAAAAACAACAATTAGTCCTGCTCTAGGCTTGGCTCATGTGAGCATGTTCGATTGGTGGACGGAAGATATGTGCGCGTGGACACATGAAAGTAACCTTTCGTCTGATGTTCGGGGCCTCGTACTCACCTTGGATCAACGGACGTGTATACTGCTCTGAATCCAGTTTATCCCAGTGCCGGTTACAGATTTGTTGGGTTCAAGCATAGGCATACCCAACGGATTTCCGTATGTCCATTATGCAACACTTTGTTGAAGACGATCAAGTATATTTGAAGGGCAAAACGGCAGTTTAGGGCTATTTTTTTCACAAAATCCAGGATTATTAACCAAAATTATGAGAGTAAACCGCTTCACTCTAACTCATAAAAATGGTCTTGCAAGAGGATCGTACAGCTGGGGGCATAATTCCCAAGTGAAATCGTTCATGTTGAGAGGTGCCTTATTGTGGTCCGCACTTGTGGTCGCCGTGCTTTGTTTGTCAGGGTGCGCATCGGAACGGGCTGATCTGTCTGAGACCATAATACTATCTCCCTTGGCCTCACATGGTGCTCCGATCAGCGCCTCCAATCATGTGGCAAGCTTATCTGAAGAGATTGTGTGCGTAATTAACTCCTATGAGTCCCATATTCATTGCGTAGACAGGAGTAATGGCAATGTCGCCATATTTGGGGGTGAGGGCAGGGGGCCAGGAGAGTTCGCATCTCTCTCCGGAATTGGGCGTAGTCGTGATGGTCATGTGGTGGCTATGGATATTGGGGAAGATCGTCTGACGTTCTTCAGGCCAAACGGCACGCTTGTGTCGGAGACGCGTTTGCCGCAAAGTTTCTCTCCAACCGAACTTCATGGTGACCGATTGTACGGGTTTGAATTGGTGATGCCGGATTTCGTCACAGAATTCCGGCCCAGCTATGTTCCCATGGAAGTCGATATATTTTCTGGAGAGGTTCTATGGAAGCGAACGGGCCTAGCCGATGTTGTGGATCGTGAATGTTTTAATCCAGCGATAGGTGGCTCAACGCCAGGAGGAGGACTCATATTTCAGGTCTGCGAATATGAATTGGCTTTCTTTGTTGACAAGGATGCTTTGACGGCTACCGTGTTCTCTTCCCCTAGCTACGTCGAAGCTCTACCCAATGAACGTGACCTTGCCGCATACATGGATGATATAATTCCCCTTCGCTCTCTTGCTGGACCGATTCCTGAATCGGAGATGGACGCCATTGCAGCGGAGTTTCTAGAAAAACCCAAGGAATGGCTTCTCAAGCCGGCTCCATTCGGCTTTGATAATCAGGACCGTCTCTGGGTAGCTACTACCCGTGACCGTGACGCACTCTCCTACTTTGATGTCTGGAGCGACACTACATATGTTGGTGCAGTGCGCGTCGAAGACCGGCTCCTTGGTTTTGACATTTACGATTCAACTCTTGTGACTCTCGTGGAGCGCGCACTTGATCAGGACGGTATTGGCGAGCGGGCAATTGACTGGTACGATCTCGGCGAAATTGATTGGAGTCGCTAATTCATTGAGCCGGTTGAGAGTATCTGTGGCCGCTCGGAGGGGCAGTGCGAATCCTTGTGTCGTGCCAGGAGATTTGGGAAAAGTCTTGGAATGGCCAATCGCAATGCGCGTTATTCAGCGCTTAGCATAAATCGGGCAATTTGCGTCACTATTTTCCCGGACGCTCGCAGATTCTCGTTTACGCCGGTACCGTAACACATCTTGTTTCTCCGCGTTAACGCTGTTGTTCTGTGCCCGGGTATCCACTTTGGCTGGCGTTGGGCTTGTTTCAATCATTGGGGAAATTTGATCTTTCCAACTGACAGGAATTGGGCGTATTCTTCGCTATGATACTTGTTCCCGGAGGGCTTTTTGCAGCTTTGCCAGATCCTCTGTAAGGGGAATATTTTGTACTTTGGTTTCCACCTCCAGCAGGCCCATGACGACCCATCGGTGGCATTGTT
Organism: Bacteroidota bacterium; assembly: GCA_028875125.1. Lineage (GTDB taxonomy): Bacteria > Bacteroidota > Rhodothermia > Rhodothermales > Bin80 > Bin80. The sequence continues at coordinate 33,480 of JAPPGC010000070.1, forward strand.
CGGAGCTTGTCCACCGCCGGATCTTGCGGTAGCGCTCTTTGATCATGGCGTTGAGGCTTTCCATGATGTTCGTGGTTCGCAAATAGGTGCGCAGTTCCGCACGCACGCCCAAACGATGGAGCGTTAATGTATCCTCCAACCCTTCGCTGAGACTGTTGGCCGCCTCCATATATCCATCTTTTTCTAATTGCTGTATATTCAGATCAAATTGCCAGGGTAATCAGATTGATGTTACCAGGGGTGC
>JAPPGC010000066.1 GCA_028875125.1 Bacteroidota bacterium
AATAGGGGATAGGGAATCTCAGTAAAAAATCCACTACAATGTCGAACTTGCGGTGAGTCCGATCAGTACTGGGTATTGCGAAAAAACAGCAATCCGCCGCCCAGTCCGCCACTGAATACGTCCAGGTCACCGTCGCCGTCTATATCTACAAAAGCAGGAACTGCAAGTATGGGGAACGGAGCAGGCAGTGTGCCGGATTCCACGAAGAGGGGCACTTGTGCGGTCCCTTGATTCTTGTACAGAACCACCCCACCAGCTTCCCGACCCAATATCAGATCCTGATCTCCATCCCCGTCCAGGTCTGCGAAGCGTGGAACACTTCGACGTCCGACATCAATATCCTCAAACTTGTCACTCACCAAGTCAAATTGCGCTTCGCTCGGGGTACCATTGTTGCTATAGAAGTTCAGATCTCCCGAAGACTCGCCAATAAACAGGTCAAGGTCTCCATCCGCATCGATATCCACCAGGGCAGGCGTGCTGTTGCTGCCCCGGGTTAGTGTGACGGTCTTGCTTTCGTCCAATACAAAGTTTGGAGCGCTGGACGTTCCATCATTGCGAAAATACAAGCTGCCCTTATTCCACGTGCCAACCAACATATCCAGATCACCGTCACCATCCAGATCAGCAATGGCTGGGGCAAAATTGTAATGGCCGCCAATGTTCAGCGGCTCCCGCTGTTGCCAGCGTAATACCCCAGATTCAGAAATGTTTTCAAAGTAGTGAATTTCGCCAGTGTTAAAATCGTGCGACGAAATCTTGTTTGACACCAGCACATCCAGATCCCCATCTCCGTCCAGATCTGCAAAAACCGGATGAGAGTCAGCGCCAACATCAATGCCAGACAGTAGCGTTTTTGTTTTCAGTATAAATCCACTTGGTGTACGGTCCATATGATAGAAATTCTCCACTGCGGATGTATTGGGGTTGAAGGCTCCTCCAAGAACTCCAAACAGTAGCTCCGAATCTCCATCGCCATCCAAATCGGCGAACAGCACGGAATTATAACCGCTGGTCTTCACCGGATCATCAAGCGGATAAGCTATGGGCTCATTGCGCAGATTGGGGTTGCTGCATGTGCCCGTGTTGGCGATTAGCAGAACACCAGCTTCAAAAAAATCACCCCAGAAGAGATCTTTGTCTCCATCATTATCCACATCATGAAAAGTGATCGCGTTTGCTCCGTGCAGTGTGGCGAACATCCCCACAATTTCTATATCCTCAAATCGGTTGGTTACGAGTGCAAATCTCGGCAATCCAGACTCATCAGAACCAATGGATTCGTAATGAAGCACAGTACCACTTACGCGGCCAATAAAAAGGTCCAGCATTCCGTCACAGTCAAGGTCGGTTATGGCCGGGATATTCTGGCTATCCATGAAGAGTGGAACACCCTCGGCGTCCCGCAGAGAATCCAGCGGCGCAGGGAATGACGGGGCGGTTGCTGTTCCCTCGTTGCGAAAGAGGCGCACATAACTGGAAGGGGTTTCCCCTATGAGATCGTAATCGCCATCCTGGTCCAAATCAACAAACCGATACCACTCTCCCACATCCAGGTCAAGGTATTGATTTGTACGCCATGTGAATGAGGGATCCGTGGGACCGCCGGTATTTTCGTAGTACTTTATGGATCCGGTCAGTTCCTGTACAAACAAATCCAGATCGGCGTCCCCATCAATGTCGACAAACTGTGGTCGAGGGAGGTTCAATCCTCCGTGGAACGGATGATCCAGGATTTCCGCATCGGAATTGAGCACTTCTATGCCATATACCTCCCGAACATAAGAAGGTGGAAATGTCGGGGCTTCCTGACTTGCCTCTTGCGTTGTTGCACAGCCTGCAAAGATTACAGCGGTAAGCACAAGGACCACACCGAACCGGTACTTAGCGTGTTCCGAGGCCCGTTGGGTTCGGGCCCACTTCAAGCATTCTTGTGATTTCACGGCTTTCCGAGTCAATGACTGCAATCGCACCTGGAAGATATTCATCCTGCCACATGTATCGTCCATTATAGGCTCCGTTGAGATTATTGTTGGAAATATACACCGTACTACCATCGGGTGAAATTGCGGCTCCATGAGGTTCGGAGAGTCCTTCTACGGTTCCCACTACTTCGCGCTTCTCAACATCCACGACTGTGGCCCGATTGCCCATTTTGTTACCGAACCAGACCATGCTGCCGTCCGGGCTGAAAACCGGATGCCAAGGCGCCATCCCGACTTTGATTGATTCGACCACGGTCGGGGTAGCGGGATCGGATGTGTCGAAGAAAAAGAACTCTCCGGTCAGTTGTCCGCCCACGACCATGGTCTGGCCGTCCGGAGAAACGGCAAATTGTACCAGTGTATGCGTCTCGCCCTCAATGGACTGCAACTCGGGGCTTTCCGATGCATGATCAACCGTAGCCATGCGGTTTTCTGCGAGACTTCCCACATACACATACGTCCCGGTTGGGTCTATTGCAAGTGCGTGTGGACGCGGGAAAAAGACATCCAACTCTTCAAGGTCCATACTGCCACGTTCGATAATACCGATCCGTTGTGGAGGATTGACGGCTTTCATTGAACGGCCTACGAACAGTTGGCGATCAGCAGGATTGATGACCAGCATTCCGGGACGTTCAAACGCGATCTGATCAACTAACTCATTCTCGCGATTAAACTTGAGCACGATGTCATCACCTATCAGGGATACATAGAATGCAGATCCATCAGGTTCAACGGCAACATGGTGAGGTCTAGAATCTGCTGTGAATCCTAGCTCCTGTAGGTCGATAGTGCGAATCACCAGGTTCGCATCCATATCAATTATTGCCAGTTGGGCAGCCCCCTGAATGCATGCGTAAAGGAGATTTGAAGCATCTGAATAAGCAATTTCTCCGTTATCATTTGGAGCTCCGCGTTCGATCCATGACCGGACAGTTGCCAAGTCTTCTGTGGATATACTAGCAGCGTGCATGCTCAGGGGATCATCGCTGGACAGCTGTGTTGCCAGGCGAACAAGCAGGCTTCCGCCCGGATCAAAGGGGATCACAATTTCCCCGTGATCTGAGCCTGCCATCAATGTTTCCCACGACTCGAGGGACAAGCCGGTCTCCCTCTCGAGGAGCGGTTCAAATTTTTGCTGAATAAGGGGCAACACCTCATGGCTAAAAACGCCGGGCGTTGATTGCGCCAGTGCGTGCCCGGTAATCGTCGCGAAGAGGAGTGCGAAGCTGATCAAAGATCTACGAATCATCGTCACATCATAAGTCAATATTCCGTTTCCGAACGATAAAGAGACCCTCATTCATGCTAGTAATCAGAATGGTGCCGCTCGGAAAGTAAGGGTAATTGCTCCATGAACCACCAAAGCCTGGTTCGTCATCACCATGAGGAACGGTGTCAAAGAAACCAACCTCCACGGGATTGATGCGGTCGCTGATATCGAAAATGCGCAGACCGCTCAAGTAATTGGACTGATACATCAGGTCTCCCTGAATGTAGAGGTTATGGTCAGTCGCGAGGTTCTCGGATACGAATTCGCTGGCGAGTTGTGGATCATCCAAGTCGGTTATATCCCAAATGAGCGTTCGAGTACCAACGATTTTCCCCCGCGCATCGTCCAATTCATCATTCATATAGAAATACTCAAAGTCATCCGTAACCCAGCCCTGGTGTGCATATGCTACGTTAGGATATTCCGCTGACGAAAGAGCGACGGGTGCTTCCTTGTTGGTGACATCCGAAATACTCAGGGCGGTTTCATTTGAGTTAAAGCAAATTTCTTTACCCTGATGATCTGCATCCGGGCCCTCGTAGATTACGCACTGCGCATCATGCGAATAGCCTGTACCTGTTCGTCCGGTATTTTCATCTGCAAAGCAGCCTGCAAATACAGGCGAGAGGGGATTCTCTATATTGATCATGTGCAGGCCTCCGCCACATGTTTCGCCTCCGTCACTGCTTCCAACGGCGTATGCGAAGCCCGTATCTTCGTTAATCACAATGTTATGCGCGCTTGCGATACCGTCGTAGATGGCATCTTCGGAAAAGGTCACAGGTTCCTCAGTATCCTCGCGTAGGTGCCGGAGATCAAATACCTGCACTCCGTGTTGTCCTGCGTTATCAGCAACGATAAATGCATGGTCTGCGTAGACCTTGACATCCCGCCAGGTAGAGGGGTCTGCCCCTTCCGTTAAAGGGAGGTTTCCCTTCAAAACCGGGTTGGCCGGATTGCTGACATCCACAAAAGCCATTCCGTCGTTACGCCCCACCAGTGCATACTCACGGTCTGTTTCGGCATCTACCCAGCCCCAGACATCATTCGCCTGGCTGCGACTAGACATTCCCATCAGATCTTCCACCGTCATGAAGGACAGCAGATCCACATTGTTACAGCCAAACTGGCCCGCAATTCCTTCGGTGCAGTCAACTGCGCCACTTGAAACGAGCGGAGGTGGTTCTTTTCCGGTCTTCAGCGGTTCGCTTGTGGTCCATTCACCTGTCTCTGAATCCAGATTGGCCACGCGGACTGTTCCTTGTCCCATGCCGGAAGCAGGGGCACTGATGACCGCCGTCTGACCGCTCATGGAGATCACAAGTCCGAAGATCACATCCCCGTCCCCACCTGCTATTTCGCCGGTTTTGGTCCACATCATTGTTCCGGGATCAAGCTCAAAGGCCCAAGCACCTCCTGCTTGGCCGTTCGCGACCGGGGTACCTACCAGCAATTGCGTATCGCTATGGTCAAACCCGATGGCGAAGAGGTCAAATTGCCCGCCCGATTCACCATCAAGAACCTGGAGGATCTCGGGTCCATCTCCTCCGGTGCGTGCCCAGACCAGTTTACCTGGAGGCGGGGGCGCAGTGGGTTGGGTATTAGGAGTGATCCCAGGGCCTGCTGCGAGTACAAAATCGTCGCCAACAGATTTTACCAGCGTACCAAGTGCGGCAGCATTGATGCTTTCGTGGTCGCCGCTCAGGATTGCCTCTCCGTGCCAGCTGCCTCCGTGATTAACAAAATGGTACACGGCCCCTGCACCCTCGTTGGCACCTGGGGCACCGACACACACAGTACCATTGCCGGAAATGGCAATTGAGGCGCCAAACAAGAGGCTATCCGAGGCTCCTTCGGGAGCCAGTGTGGCAGTATGTTCGAGGCCCTCTTCGGTTTGCATGTAGACGGCAACAGATTTGATTGGATTAACGCCGACCATGCCACTGGTAACCAGGGTAGATCCTGCAATGGCAACGGCGCCTCCGACGGGAGCTTCTGCAGTGCCTGTCGTTTTGGCTACTTCCTGCCAGTCGCCGGTTTCCGGGTTGCGGGCAAACAGGTAGACGGCTCCGCCAAGGCTGTCCAGAGATGGCGCACCAATCGCGAGATGATCTCCGTCCGAGGCGATACTGTAGCCAAATGCATCGCCGGGTTTTGCGTCTGAAGCCATGAGCTCAGCGGCAACTACCCAGGCTTCTCCATCCTCCGAAAGCTGATACACATAGACCAGTCCGGATTCGTCGTCATCGGGTATAGGATGCCCTACGAAGATTGAACTGCCGACAACCTCGGAAGAGAGGCCGAAGGCATTCGTCTGTGCGTAAGCAGCGGAGGGCAGCAAAAAGAGTAGAAAAAGGGGTAGGAAACGGTTCATGAAAACTCGCATGGGGCAATCGTTGATGAAAAACTTAGGCGATCTGCCTTGTTACGATATTTGTTCCGATATGATGCAAACGCGTATCAGGAGCCTTTTTCCAGCACCAGGAAAGCAAGTGGAGGCAGTAGGACAACGACGCTTACGGGGAGCCCATGGCAGGGAACGGGCACACTTTCCACCCTTCCCATATTGCCCATACCGCCTCCTCCATATGTCGTCGCATCACTGTTTAATCGCTCCTGCCACCAACCTTCCTCTTTTACTCCAATCCTGAAGTTCTCGCGTGGGACGGGTGTCATGTTCAGGACAAAGATCATGCTCTCGGACCCTTGTTTGCGTTCGTAAATCAGAATTGAGTCGTCGGAGTGCTCCCCAATCCAAGACCAGCCATCTGGACTGTCGTTCCATAGAGGAGCACAATCCCGATACAGTGTGTTGAGGTCTTTTATGAGGCTAAAAATTCCGCTGTTCAGCGGACGGTCCAACAGCTCCCAGCAGAGCGGTTTATCGTGATCCCATTCTTCATCCTGGGCAAACTCGCTTCCCATGAAGAGCATTTTCTTGCCGGGGTGTCCAAATAGATGCCCAAGAAGCAGACGGTAGTTCGCTGCTTTCTGCCATTCATCTCCAGGCATACGGTTCCATAGCGAACCCTTGCCATGGACCACCTCATCGTGTGAAAGCGGAAGCACGTAGTGCTCGCTGAAGGCATACATGAAGGAAAACGTGAGCCGGTTATGGTGATATTTTCGGTGCACAGGGTCTTCCCGCATGTAGGCGAGTGTGTCGTGCATCCAGCCCATATTCCATTTGTACATGAAGCCTAGTCCGTGATTGTAGGTCGGGGACGAGACCCCCCTGAACGCAGTAGATTCTTCCGCAATCGTGAATGCTCCCGGGAAATTGGAGTAAACGGCCTCATTTGTTTTCTTGATGAGATCAATTGCTTCCAGATTCTCATTGCCACCGAAAATGTTGGGTGACCAGTCTTCACGTGAGTAATCCCGATAAAGCATGGAGGCAACTGCATCAACCCGCAGCGCGTCCACATGATATCGGTCAAGCCAGAATAATGCGTTTGAAATCAAATAATTGCGCACTTCAATTCTGCCGTAGTCGAAGATGTAGGTTCCCCAATCCGGGTGATAGCGCATCTTGGGATCGTTGTACTCAAAAAGGGGTGAACCGTCATAAAAAACCAATCCCTGTGGATCCGTTGCGAAGTGGGCCGGCACCCAATCCAGGATCACTCCGATACCGTGCTGATGCAGGGTATCAATCAGAAACATCAAGTCTTCGGGTGGACCGTATCGGTGCGTGGGCGAAAAGTAGCCCACTACCTGATATCCCCACGATCCATAGAAAGCGTGCTCAGCAACGGGCAGAAGCTCAACATGCGTAAAGCCCAGATCCTTTACGTGCTCCGCAAGCGGTGCGGCAATTTCACGGTAAGAAAGAGAGGTTCCCAGATCCTTGTGCCGCCAGGATCCAAGGTGCACCTCATAGATGGATACGGGTTTGTTGAGCGTGTCTGGTCCACTGCGCTGATTCATCCACGTTTCATCCTGCCACGCATATTTCAAGGGAGTCAGAATTCCGGACAAACCTTGAACACTGCTGCCATGTGGTACAGGCGGCTCCATCTGGAAAGCAAACGGATCCGACTTATCAGCTACATAAAGACCACGCCGGATACGGAATTTATACCGCTGCTCCCATGCAGCTCCAGGGACAAAACATTCCCAACAACCACTCCCGGTTCGCTCCATGGGGTTCGCATCGGCATTCCATGCGTTAAAATCGCCAATGACGCTGACCGAATCCGCGTTGGGTGCCCAGACGGCGAACCACGCGCCGTCTTCCACCAAATGTCCCCCGAGTCGATCATAGCTCTTGGTAAGCGTCCCTTGTGACCAGAAATAGAGATCCTCGTCTGAGAGCCATTTTTCATTAGCGGTCCTGGATCCAGTTTTCATCAGCTATACGAAGTAGTCAAAGTCCGCTTCTGTACGTACACGACGGAGAATCTGAAAAATTCGTACAGGCATAACATGTGGTTCTATGCGGATATGGTGGTGGTTTCCCTGCCAGATATACCGTTCGCCGCCAAGTAAGTCAAGCATCTGGAACGGGGCAGCAGCAGGTAATCCTAAATCTTCCAGGGGAAGACGAACCACGCCCTCCTGCGCTTGAAATGGATCCAGGCTTACGACGCATACAATTGCGTTTGGTCCTGCACTCTTGTAGTAAGCAAGCATAAGTGGGTTCTGGATGTCCAGGAACCGCAAATTGCGCATTTGCTGCAGAGCGGCGTTGTCTTTTCTGATTCGGTTGACCCGCCGGAAAATAGTCTGCAGAGAATCAAGATCATTCCAGTTCCATGTGCGGATTTCATATTTCTCATTATCGGCGTACTCTTCCCGGTCTGGGTGCTGGTTGGCAACGAGGTGTTCATACGGAGGACCGTAAACACCATATACCGGAGACAGCGTAGCTGCAAGCACGAAGCGAATAATATGTGCCGGGCGCCCACCGCTGGCCAGATACTCGTGCAGAATGTCCGGTGTATTTGGCCAGAAATTCGGCCGAAAATACTCAACAACATTGGTCGTGGTCAGCTCCTGGAGGTAGGTAGTCAACTCTTCTTTCGTGTGACGCCAAGTGAAGTAGGTGTAAGAATTATTGAATCCCAGTTTGGCAAGCGTGTACATCGTTTTCGGCCGTGTGAATGCCTCTGCCAGGAAAATGAGGTCTGGATATTTATTCCGTAGACGGGCCAGGCACCATATCCAGAATGCCAGTGGCTTGGTATGCGGGTTGTCTACCCGAAATATCCGTACACCACGCTTGATCCAGAATTCAAATATATCCTTCAGTGCTTCCCAGAGTGTACGCCACTCCACACACTCAAAATCCAACGGAAATACGTCCTGATACTTTTTCGGGGGGTTTTCCGCATATCGGATACTTCCGTCAGCGCGTTTTTTGAACCACTCGGGATGTTCTTTAACCCACGGGTGATCGGGGGAGCATTGGAACGCGATATCAAGTGCGACTTCCAGATTCAGTTTATTGGCCGCCTTGACAAACCGATCGAATGCAGGCAGTCCCCCTAGGTCTTTGTGTACGCTGGTATGTCCGCCGTCGGGACTACCGATTGCCCAGGGGCTGCCTGGTTCGCCAGGCTGGGCCTCGGGATTGTTATCCTTGCCTTTGCGAAAGGTAGTCCCGATCGGATGGATTGGTGGCAAGTATACGATATCAAAGCCCATATCCCGTATACCTTCAAGGCGAGCCGACGCGTCATCCAGTGTTCCGTGTATACCGGGCACACTGGCGCTTGAACGGGGAAAAAATTCGTACCATGCCGCGAAACCGGCAAGCTCACGGTCGACATCTACGGTAATAACGGTGCTTTTGACCGAGCCTCTTTGAGGATCATTTTCCAGGGCTAACCGCAGAGGTTCCTGTGCCAGGGGCGCACGTACGCTGCCTGCAGCATATTCGTCAGCGAAAGCCAATAGTTGCTCACGGGCGTCACGGTGTGCATTCACGGCGTACTCCTTTAGCAGGGCGGCGCCTTCCAGGAGTTCTACTTTGAGTTCAGTTTCGGGTACGCCCCCGTCAACCCGACGTTTGTATTGCTCCTGCCATGATCCGTAGCGATCAACCCAGGCGCGTACATGGTACGTATACAGGCCGGGGGCTTCGGCAATAAAAGTACCGGTATATTCGTCGTTGTGCCCCTGTGTCATGGGTATCTCTTCGGTGGCACCACCCAGACGTGTGACATGAAGTCTGGCGCACAATCGGTCGTGTCCGTCAACAATTATGCCGGCGGTTGCATTGACAGATTCTCCCACGATCCGTTTGATAGGCCAATCACCTTCCTGGACGCAGGGGGAGACAGAAGTGATAAAAACACGAGACCAACGTTCAGAAACGGACTTCATATTGGAGCGATTGCTTATTCTTGGTGCCCATGTAGTATCGCATATCTATCTTCATCCAACTTACCTAACGTCGTATCTGTCCGTTGAGACAGGCAAATGACAAACGAAATTACATCATTAGGGGCACAACTGGATCGTAATGGCGCCAATTTTGCCATTTTCAGTGCGCATGCCGATCGAGTAGAACTCGTTCTGCTTGATGAGGAGCACAGAATAGAGCGCACAATAGACGTGAGCACGCGCACCGGGGATGTATGGCATGTTTATGTACCTGGTGTAATTTCCGGGCAGCGGTACGCTTATCGCGTTCATGGTCCTTGGGCTCCTGACGATGGACACCGGTTTAACGCTGCAAAACTGTTATTGGACCCGTATGCACGCGAGATAAGCCGAATGCCGCAATGGCATGAGAGCCTGTTCGGTCATGATCGCAATCGAGACGACCGGGTGCTCAATCCGGCAGACAGTGCACCTTACGCCCCGATCGGCGTAGTGGTTGATTCCAGACCGGCCGCGAGTACGAAGGTATTTCCCCAAATACCCTGGAGGGACACGGTCATATACGAGACGCATGTAAAGGGCCTGAGCGTGTTGCATCCTGATGTTCCGCCTGCGCTTCGCGGCACTTATCTGGGGGCGGCATCGGATCCGGTTTTGTCGCACCTTAAATCCCTGGGAGTTACTACAGTTGAGCTCCTCCCAGTCCACACCGCTGTGCAGGACGAGCGCCTTGTTCAGGGAGGGCTATTGCAATACTGGGGGTATAACCCAATGTCTTATTTTGCGCCGGACTCACGCTTAGCAGCCGGCGGTGCTGCTTCCGCTGCAGCAGAATTCAGGGCAATGGTCGATGCCATGCATGATGCCGGACTAGAGGTCATTCTGGATGTAGTATACAATCACACGGGCGAGGGCAATCATGTTGGGCCAACATTGTCCTGGCGCGGGATTGATAATGCTTCCTACTACGTAGCAAAACCAGGCCAGTCACGGTTTCTTTACGACTGCACCGGGTGTGGCAATACACTGCGGGCAGAGCACCCGTTCGTCCGCCGTCTTATCATGGACAGTCTGCGATACTGGGTGGAGGTCATGAACGTAGACGGCTTCAGATTCGATTTGGCCAGTACTTTGCTTCGGGAAAAGTGCGAGGTAAATATGCAGAGTGGATGGCTGCATATGGTACAGCAGGATCCCATTCTATCCAAGGTAAAGCTGATTGCGGAACCATGGGATATTGGGCGTCGGGGCTACAGGTTAGGTGAATGTCCGGCACCGTGGAGAGAGTGGAATGATAAGTATCGTGACGCTGTGCGGCGTTACTGGCGTGGAGAGTCGGGGATGGCGGGCGAGTTTGCTACAAGATTGGCGGGTTCCAGTGATCTGTTTACGGCAGGGCATCGTCGTCCGTCATCCTCTATAAACTATGTGACATCACATGACGGGTTTACGCTTTTGGACCTGGTATCGTATCGCAATAAGCGTAATCTGGCCAACCTGGAAGACAACAAAGATGGTACGGATGCAAATTACAGTCAGGATTGCGGTGAAGAGGGGCCTTCAGCTGATCAGCGCGTGGTAGCAAAGCGTGATCGCTTGAGACGCAGCCTGCTGACCACTTTGTTTGTATCTCAGGGGGTTCCAATGCTCCTTGGAGGGGACGAACTAGGACGAACGCAACTCGGTAACAATAACGCCTACTGCCAGGACAATGAGGTCTCGTGGTATGACTGGGATATAGACCCATCCAGTCAGGAGATGCTTGACTTTGTTCGCCAGCTCATTGCCTTCCGTAAGGCGCATCCATCACTGCGACGTAACCGATTTTTAACGGGTGAAGTAGGTGCAAACGGTTTACCAGATGCGGTTTGGTGGCATCCAGAGGGGCGTGTAATGCAGTCTGAGGATTGGGCAAAGGCGCACGCAATTGGTATGTGGCTGGCCGCCCCCGACATGTTGCTAATCTGCTTCAACCCTACCGGTGAACCGGTTCGGTTTAAACTCTCTAATGAATATGTATGGAGTTGGGGCCTGGGGTGGGGTGAGGACAGTATTCTTATAGATTCGGAATCAGAGGGCAGCTTTGCAAGTGTGGACTCCCAGTCCGTATTAGTTCTCCACGCTCAACCGTCTGCTTCCTGAAGTGGAGTCGTGCAGCCATTGGCCGAATCTTTCGCACAGTTCGGCCTGCTGCCTGGGCGAGAGCCTCCAGCGCCAATTCCCGAAAGCAGTACCAGGGAAGTTCATACGGGCCTGACCATCCAGCCCCAGGACATCTTGCACAGGAGTAATAACAAGGTCTGCATCCGAAGCCAGGCAGCGCTCAATTGCTCTCGAACAAATGTTCTCATCAGATTCAATCAGCAGGTATTCCCACACGAACGCTCGTTCATGCTTGGAAAGCGTGTCCCACCAGCCGCGAAGCGTGTCATTGTCGTGCGTGCCGGTATAAACACATTGGTTAGGCTGATAGTTGTGTGGTAGATGCGGGTTATCCATTCCCGCGTCAAAGCCGAACTGAATCACCGCCATTCCAGGAAACGAGTTATTCTCCATCAACTCTACAACATCGGGTGTGATCACCCCTAGATTTTCTGCGATCACAGGGAGGACTCCAAATTCTGACACCAACTGATCAAAAAAGATTTGTCCAGGGCCCCTCACCCAACGCCCATGCACGGCAGTCTCTTCTGTGGCTGGAATTTCCCAGTATCCGGCAAAGCCACGAAAATGGTCCAGCCGTACACTGTCATACAGACTCCATGCCCGTTTCATCCGGTGAATCCACCATTTGAAGCCGCGCTCTGCCATGACTTCCCAGCGATAAATGGGATTCCCCCAGCGTTGTCCGGTATTGCTGAAAAAATCGGGAGGTACGCCGGCGACTACCAAGGGCTCACCCGCATCATCCAGCTGAAACAATTCAGGGCTTGCCCAGACGTCTGCGCTGTCATGGGCGACGTAAATGGGCAGGTCTCCCATTATTTTGATATTACGCTCTCCGCAGTAGTCGCACAGGTTGCGCCACTGACTATCGAAAATGAACTGTTCAAACAGATAGAATTGAAGCTCTGGCAGATCAGGGTTAAGCGAGTCTTTATTTGGATAGGTCCGGTCGTGTGTGGGCCAGCTAGTCCATATCTTGTATTGGTGTTTGAGCTTCCGTGCACGGAAGGCGGCGTACGGCAACAACCAGTCGGCCTCTCTGTTGACAAAGGCCTGAAAGCCATCCACATGGGGCTGCCCGATGAATCGGGAGAATGCCTGCTCCAGCAGTTTTGACTTGTATGTTGCAACAGACGGATAATCAACGATTCCGGGTGAATTGGCGGGGTAGGCGTCAAATTCCGATTCGGTTACCCATCCGTCCCGAACCAGAAGCTCAGGGCTTATCAGCAAGGGGTTGCCTGCAAATGATGAGGGGCTCGCATAAGGTGAGTCGCCCAGCCCTGTCGGGCAAACTGGAAGGAGCTGCCACCAACTCTGTCCAGTTTCGGCCAGGATATCAACAAAGCGTCGAGCTTCTGGTCCAAGATCGCCAATTCCAAAGCGCGACGGTAAGGAAGTAACATGCAGCAGAAGTCCGCTGGAGCGCATAGCAGTCTAATGGCTTAAGCAAGCCCGCAAACTTCAATTGAACGATTTCGTGCCATGAAAGCTGACATTCACATAGAAAGAGCTACAATTGGCGAGTTGCCACGCCTGGCTCAATTATTTGATGGTTACCGACGGTTTTACCGGATGAAGTCGGACATTTCAGGTGCAAGAGAATTTCTTGCAGCACGCCTGCGACACAAAGATTCAATTATTCTCGTAGCACGGATAGGGGATGAGTCACTGGCTGGCTTTGTTCAGCTGTATCCTTCGTTTTCGTCAGTACGTATGGGGCCGATCTGGATTTTGAATGACTTGTACGTTCACCGGGAATGGCGAGGGCGGGGTGTAGGACAGAGATTAATGGAGGAATCCAGAATCCTTGCTGTTCAAAATGGGTGCATTGCCCTGGAGTTGGCAACCGAGAAAACAAACACATCCGCCAAGCGCCTGTATGAGAAGCTGGGCTACGCACTGGACGAGGTCTTTGATCATTATGAACTTGCACTCACTTGATCAGCAGGCGACAACCTTATCATAAGCAACCATTCTCTGGGTGGCCGCATGCAAGATTTATTGATTGAGCTTTCGCGTGAGGACTACGCGTACATGATCCGAATCATTGAGGGCCCTTTTGATCGTTGTGCAGACCTCAAGAAGCACCTTGAGGCACTGGATTCGTCGAATCAGCGGATAGCATTATGTGAGGGGCTTGAAAGAAAGATCCGTTATCTGGGCAGTAATGACATTGCCTATAATTTTCGGAGGGTTATCGGCAAGGAGCCCGGCGCTAATTTTAGGTACATAATTCGTGATACGGCACGATTTCTGAAGGTCCCCTTGGCTGATCAGGGCACTAAGCGGGATTTGCTTGTACGTATGGCCCAGGATTATGCTGTGGATACCTTTTCAAAGTTCACGCAAGCCGAGCAACAGGAGATTCTGGAATCTCTCGGCGTTGGGCGGGCGCGCGCAATTGCCTTCCTGAAGAAGACCGGGGGTGTATTTGCTGCACCTGCATTTTTGCAGGCTTTCGGTATACTCGTGGTCGAGGGCTTAATCAAGACAGTCTTGTTCGGGTTGACTGCACGCCTGATTGGCCTGAAGCTGGCAACATCACTGTTTGCTTTTCTTTTTGCCCGCGTACCTTGGTGGGCACACGCCATCATACCTGCGGCATGGACGGTCTCCATTGGGTTGACCGCGCTGGATCTTCAAGGGCCGGCCCGCCGCAAGACCGTTCCGATTCTGCTTTATCTCGGGCTCAGTTGTATGCGCCTGGAGGCTGAAAAGCATGGTTGAAGTTCAGCTGCGTCGTGGCTCTTCATCTTTTTGTGAATGAGTAATTTCGCCTCCACTTGGGCCACACCGCGAAACTGAATCGCCGCCTCGCCGAGCAATAATAGACGATGGCGCAGATCTTCTTTGATTACCAGCTCCAAGACGTTTTCCTCTCACAGAACTAGGATCCGTTCGGAGTCCGCAAGCGCAGTTTCTTACTGACCCACACATTGTCAGTAGTCCGTGGTCTGTCACGATTACTACCCGGCGCAAACCAAACCGCCAGGGAATACTACAATATTCAACTGCGAGGGTTTACAGATTCTGCTTCTGGTCCGGTTGTAAATCCCGAGATGCCTACTTCCTCACTAGCGAAAACGGCAGCCGGTGATGGATTCGATTTATCTGTCGCCCTTGCTCGCTGTGCCCTGGAAAAAATCATACAGTTCAGTGAGCAGTTTTTCTGCGTCGTCGAGTCGCATGTCAATGATTTTGGGGTGGCGTAAAACTCCTGCGCCGGCGGTATCTACCCTCAGCGTGCACAGTTCCAGGTGTCTTTGGAAGAAGGTAGCATTGATTTCAATGGCCTGCAGGCGTTCAATTGGCACAACCCAGAGCCGCTGGCTGAAGATGCGTCGTCGAATGAACAAGTTTCCGTCGTGGAATGACCAACTATGACATAAGTACTGGAGCCAGGCAATTCCCCACGCAATAGGCAACAATGTCAGACCCCAGACAGCAACCGGCCACCACAGATATAAGGCAGCAACCGGTGTCAAAATGAACAGAGTATAACGTAAACAACGCCTACGAATGGTGCGCCGGCTGACGCGTGTGTATGCTTCAGGAGTCGTGAAAGGACGGATCTTGGGTCCCAGTGCTACAATCTCAGCCCACTTTGCAAAAGGCATCGCAGGCTGGAATCCGCGTTCGCCACTCTCCAGGCCCAGAGTTTGCATTTCCATTCGATACCAATCATGTAATCTCATCAGAGGATTGGAGCGAATCAGGAAAGACTGAACGCGCTTGTAAGGAAGGGTTCCTTCGCGCACGGTAATAAGACCGAATTTGCGGTGAATTTTCTCAGGGCCCAACTCAATGTAGAAATTGTAGTACCGAATGAAGTACTGGGCGAAGCCGAGTATCCAAGAGAGGATGAGCGTGATCAGAATGAACGCGATGGTAAGCATAACCAGCGAGTACTGCTGGGTATTTGCGGTCCCGAAGAAATTCCTTTCAAGAACGTCTCTGAGAGTGGCTTCAATACTTATCAGGCCGATAATTTCCAGTTGTTGCAGTACACCCACTAGAATCGCAAAAAGACCGAAAGAAAACTGATAAGCACTCGAAAGCAATAGCCGGGGGAGACGCATGCGAAAATCGGGGGATGCAGAGATACTCTCGTCAGGTGCGTGGGTGGTTTCCGCTGTTCGGAGTAAATCTCGTATGCGATTCGCCTCGTGGACACCGACAAATGACAGTACCCCTTCCGCCTGTGCAGTGCCGGCAGTTTCGATCTTTACGACGGCAGTTCCGAGTATACGGGAAAGAAAGTTGCGCTCAATTGCCACATTCTGAACACGATCAGAGGGAATATTGCGTCGGACGCGCTTGAAGACACCGTAATGCATCACCAATTCTTCGCTGGTCACGTAGTATCGGAATCTGACATACTTGACAATTGATATAGGACCCATTACGACCATGTAAATCACGCCGAAGAGGAGAGAACCAGTCCGAATGCCTGACTCTGGCGATGATGTCCAGGCTAGCACGAAGCCAATGATCGCCAGGAATACATAATGCACAAATGTCAGTGAATGCAGACGACGAAACTCTGCTGAGGTCTCCTGCATTAATCCATATGCTCGGCAACAAAGTCCCGCACGGTGTCTCGCAGACGCACGGCTTCTTCGTAGGGTAAGCCGGGGATTACGACATCGGTGCTCCGCGTTCCCGCAGTATGTACGACTAGACGGGCGACGTCATAGTTTCCTTCGATTAGATCCTGCGCAACATCGAGGTGTTGAATTCGCCGGAGTGGCACGATGGTCTGTACGCGATTCCAGATTCCACGTATTGCAAATAGATCCTCCTCACGTAATTCATAGCGCCAGAATCTGTACCGGAGCTTAGGTACAATGAGCGTCCACACCGAACAGATGACAATTAGGAGGCCGGTCCACAGGCCTGGTAGGAAAGTGGTATTATCGGAGAAAAAGAAAGTAAAATCTACTGTCGCACAGACGGGAAGTAAGATGCACCAACGCAAAATACTCTTGATAGTCCAGACGCTCTTGACTGCTGGATCAAGCACTTCCATGGTGTTTTCCCGAGATTGCGAATTATTACGCACCGACATAATATTTGTTGTACCATGACAGAACCAACAGCTAGTGTGCTGGGCTGCGGGTATATCGGTCGACCATTGGCGACATTGCTGCTGGAGCGGGGCTGGCGCGTGCGTGGATCCACAACCAGCAAGACAAAGCTGGATCAGCTTTTGGCTGACGGAATCGAGCCGTACTTGCTGGAATTAACGCCGAATTTACAGGGACGTGGTCGGCGTGACTTTTTTGATTCTGATGTTGTGATACTCAATTTTCCGCCAGGTCGCAAGCGTGCGGATGTGAGAATATTTATGGAGTCTGTGATGAAGTCGCTCCTCTTCTATCTGCGCGCTGGCAGTGTACAGAAGGTGTTGTTTGTGAGTTCAACAAGCGTTTATAGATCGGGCTGCGTAAGGGAGGAGGACGCAGGAAAGCTCGTGCCAGAGACGGCGTCAGGATGCGCGCTACTAGCCGCAGAAAAGACCCTGAGGAGTGCCAGTGAATTTCAGACTACGATACTCAGGTTTGGCGGACTCTATGGGTACGGACGCAAACCTGGAAGATTCTGGTCGGGGCGTTCATTACGGAATCCACAAAATTCGGTTAACCTGGTGCATCAGGATGACGCTGTGGGAGTTGCGCTGGCAACAATTACGCAGAACTGCTGGGGCGAAACTTTCAACGTATGTGCGGACCAGCATCCGTCCAGAGCCGAATTCTACACGCAGGCGGCGTTGCGCTTGGGTATAGCGCTTCCGAAGATGGGCTTGGAGGAATCACAGCCTGATAAGATTGTGCTGAATCACCGGGTGCGCAAGCGATTGGGATACACATTTAAGCACCCTGATCCGTTGGCTCCTGCGCCTTGATGGAAACATAAGCGATTAAAATCCAAGCTGTTCGCTTCACCGTGTGGTAACGGCGGTTGATTTTCAGGGATCGGGGGCGGGCATTCACTGGATCGGACAATCATTTGGACGTACTACCCAGCGCTCACCATCACGTCAAGTACGTGATGGCATGGCTGTTCACCGGTATATCAAGGCAAAGATCGGAACCAGTTTGACAAATCAGTATGCTTCTGCAGAACAAACCCCAGTTATTCTTCGCATCCCATCACCGTTGCTGCCGGTTCATGAAACAAGAGCTCATGTCGCCATCTGACACAATTTGCACACACAATAGTACTTAATTCAATATGGGATTCCCGGCCGAACACAGATGAACAAGCTCACCCCCGAAGAAGCATACGTGATTTTGGACAAGGGTACGGAGCGCCCCTTCACAGGGGAATTCTACGAGCATTATGCCCCGGGGCTTTATATTTGTCGGCAATGCGACACGCCGCTTTATCGGTCGGAAGACAAGTTTCGTTCTGGTTGTGGGTGGCCGAGCTTTGATGATGAAATCCCGGGACGCGTTCGCCGTGTACAGGACGCCGATGGACTGCGCACGGAAATCGTTTGTGCCAACTGTGACGGGCACCTTGGGCATGTATTTACAGGCGAAAGGTTTACTGCGAAGAACACGCGCCACTGCGTCAACTCACTCTCCATGAAATTCGTAGCGAGTGACAAGACCGATCACTGATGGTGACCGTCTATGCAAGTGCCGGAGGTGGGACTCGAACCCACACATCCGAAGGGACACAGGTTCCTAAGACCTGCGCGTCTACCAGTTCCGCCACTCCGGCATAGAAATTGCAAGAAAGGTGGATATACATTCATGAGATATTGTTCCATCCTTTGCCGCGTGGTCGGTGCTTTGCTATTTGGGTCAGTAGCTGCGAATACGTTCGCTCAGGCAGGGCAGTTTGATCCACTGAGTGCGGACGAAAATGTCGAGGTAGAGCATGTTTGGCGATTTGTTCAAGAGACAGAATCCCGGTCTTCGCTCCCACGCGCGATAGATGACAATTGGATTGAAAATGCGCGTTTAGGCACACTTCAGTTGCATGGATGCGCTGCGGCACTCGTAAGTGCCGACGGTCTGGCGGTAACCAGTGCAACATGCCTGCGCTCGCTGGAGACCTGGATCCGTCCAGATGACAGTGTTTTTGTAGCTGGTACGCTTTCGGATGAGCGTAAACTACCAGGTCTGACCGTGCGACAACTCGTGGAAATTCGAGAGTTTGCTCGCATTGAGGATGCATCTGAGGAAATGGAGGCCGGAGTTGAAGCAGAGCTTATTGCGTCCGACGATAGCAGCACCTTTCGGGAATATGTTTGGCGCACATACAGTGATGTGCGGCTAGTTGTGATCCCTCCCGCGGCAATCACAGACTTTGGGAGCGAGGAAGGTGTATACCCCAGATATGCAATAGATTTTGCACTTTTCAGGGTTTACGATAGCCAGGCTCAACCCCTGGATACGGAGAGCTATTTTGCGTGGATTGATCGTAGTCCATTTGTCCGGGAGAGGCTCTTCGCAACTGCATTTGACGCAAATACGCCGTTCACTGTCATGACGCTTTCGGATACGTTCAGCTACAATGGTACAATCTCACCTCCGTACACGACATTGTATGGAATGCTGGACCAGCATTATTCGCATGGCGCGATAGGCGCTTGGGAGCTGACGGAAGACTGGCTATCCGGCATCAAAGAGAATGATATGGCAACTGCGTTAAATTTTCCCGTGGTCGGTGAATGTGCGCAGACAGGTGCAGGACTTATAAATGTGGATATGGAAATTCTAGGAATTGCCTTCGATAATGCGAATACCGAGGAAGGTACACATTGCGTGGCTATGTCTACTTCCGGGATATTGGCGCTATTGCGCACTGTACTGAATGCCGAGGGGGTGGCGGACGAATTGGCTGAACAAGCACTGCCGTAGGGGATGATACATAGCCGCATGAATGGATTGTCTGTGGGGTTGCCGCTTCTGATGGTGGTACTGGCGGGCTGCGCTACTTCTGCTGTGGAAGTTGTGCAGGTGATAGAGCAGCCTCTGGTCGTGGAAGAGGCCCCGCCTCCGGTAGCGGAACCGGTGGAGGAAGCTTCCTTTGAGGTGGACAGGTTTGATGTTGATCTCGGTCGTTTTGATGGAGGAAAAGTGTGGACCTTCGATAATCCGCCGGTTGACTGGTTCACCGAAGAATATGGCATAGATGCCGATTCTGCCTGGTTTGCTAAAGCCAGATTGGGTGCCTTAAGACTTTCGTCAGGCTGCTCCGGCAGCTTTGTCTCAGATCGGGGATTGATCCTGACGAACCACCATTGCGCGCGCGAGAGCATTACGGATGTGTCCCGCGACGGTGAGAGTTTGCTGGAAGAAGGCTTTCTAGCTGCAACTGGTGCGGATGAGCGAAAAGTACCTGACCTGTATGTTGAGCAGCTCTGGGGAATCACAGATGTTACGAGAAGGGTTCACGGTGCCAGCCGCATCGTACGGGGGGATACTGAACGGGTCCAGGCCCGTCGCAACAAAGCTTCGGATATTGAAGAACAGTTGGGAGCGGCGGCAGCAGCACGTGATTCCACTCTGCATGTGGAAGTAGTTGAGCTCTACAGCGGCGAGCGCTATGCCGCTTACACTTATAGGCGCTTTGAAGACGTGCGCTTGGTCATGGCTCCAGAGGAGCAAATAGGTTATTTCGGGGGTGAGAGTGACAACTTCACCTTTCCCCGCTATTCGCTTGATCTGGCTTTTTTGCGGGCCTACGACAAAGAAGGCAATCCTGCTGCAACCCCGCATCACTTTGCGTGGAGTACCGAGGGGGCATCAGTTGGTGATGCGGTCTTTGTCGTGGGCAATCCGGGTTCGACCAGTCGACTTGGCAGTGTATCACAGTTAGTTTTTGAGCGCGACTATGTGTTGCCTCAACAGGTTGCGGCATTGGAGCGGCGGGCAGAATTACTTCGCCCGTTTGCCAATTCCGCCGAATCGGATACAGCGGATGCGCTGAACAACATGTGGTTCAATGTCAGTAACACGCTCAAGTCTTTTTCGGGAAGGTTGGTGGGTCTGCAAAATGATACGCTGATCGCTCGGCGCAGCGCAGCTGAGTACCAGGTCCAGGATGATCTTTTCAAATCGGACTCCCTGTCGGGGCGCTACGGCTCCCTGTTTCAGGAGCTGGATGAACTCCAGCTTTCAAAACGGGCAGAGGCCGGCCGCATGGCAGGGTTTACATTCTTCGGGACGACGCTCGGGTCAAGGATTCTGTTGCGTGCGCTTTATGGGTACTATTATGCTAATCTGCAGCGCAGAGGCTTTGTAGATCAGGAAATAATCACGGATGTTCGCAAGGATGCATTGGCACTGGACGATTTCCCCGCAGAAGTGGATGAGTCGCTGATCAAGTTGCGGCTTCGGGAGATCCAGGAAGCTTTGGGAGCGCAGGATCCGACAATGCGCAGTCTGTTGGGAGAGATCACGATAGATAGCTTGGCCGCAGGCATGGTCGCGAATACATCACTCGTGGACTCGGCTGGATTTGCCGACCTTTTGGATAAGGGATTTCTAGGAAGCGATGATCCGACCGTTCGGGTGATCAGTGCTTTGGCCCCGTTGTACTTCACGGCTCAACAGCAGGTGGAGAGTTTTCAGAATCGCGAAGACTTACTTGTAGCGGAGCTGGCGGCACTGCGGTTCGCGCTCTACGGCACGGACGTGCCGCCGGACGCGTCCTCTACTTTACGGATATCCGATGGTCGTGTTGGCGGATACGTGTATAACGGAACACGTGCTCCAGCATTCACCACATTCTATGGACTGTATGACCACTTTCACGCCTATCGTGATGTCAGCCGGGAGTGGGATCTTCCCGAACGGTGGCGCAATCCTCCCGAGGCACTTGATCTCTCCACGCCGCTGAGTATGGTCAGTACCAACGATTTAGCCGCGGGTAATTCAGGGTCTCCACTCCTGAATCAGAATCTGGAGGTTGTGGGGTTACTCTACGATGGTAACATTGAATCCTTAACCAATGAGTATGTATTCTCCGATCGTGCTGCACGGGCCATTTCGGTGGATGTGCGCGCCATTCTGGAATCGTTGCGCCACGTTTACGGGGCTGACCGCTTGGTGCAGGAGATAATTTCCGAGTCGGATGAATGATAGCTAGGCAAATAATCCCTATTGCTACTTTATGATGCTACGCTG
Source organism: Bacteroidota bacterium (assembly GCA_028875125.1). GTDB lineage: Bacteria > Bacteroidota > Rhodothermia > Rhodothermales > Bin80 > Bin80. The sequence goes on from JAPPGC010000066.1 coordinate 21,903, forward strand.
CGTCTGCGCAGTGTAGAATGACGAATTATAGCTAAGTATAAAACCTCCGTTGTTACCTCGCACCTAATGAGACGGATTGAATATGTTTGAGACTGTTCCAGAAAACAGTCCCAACAACATGGAGTTGAGTGCTGATAGGAGATGAGCAATACATCTAATCGTAGTGAAGAGGAGCCCTCGAAGCAGCTGGCATTGGTGCTGACTGGTGGTGGTGCACGATCGGCCTATCAGGCTGGTGTTGTGCACTTCATGAAGGAATTGGCTCCAGAGATTACATTCCCGATCATTACGGGGGTTTCTGCCGGGGCAATCAATGCTGCATTTCTTGCTGGGCATCCTGACTCGGGAGGTGCAGAAGCTTTATTACGCTGTTGGCAGAATATCAGTCAGGATAAGGTTTACTTGCCTGAATCCAGCGGAAGCTTGTTTCGGCGCCTTCTGCGGCGTATACGGCCAGGCAATCCTGTGATTCGTGTGGAGGAAGGCGAAGCAATTCTCAATACAGAGCCGCTGCGCAAGTATTTGTCTGGACAGCTGCCAGCTGCCCCGGACGGTACATTGCCGCAGATTAGCGAGAATCTCGCTAGCGGGAAACTATCATCGGTTTGTATTACGACAACCAGCTTCACCACAGGCCAGTCGGTGAGTTGGGTGCAGGGGCGTGACATCGGAATGTGGCACCGCCCGAGTCGCATAGCACACAAGACTGAAATCACGCTTGATCACGTGATGGCTTCTTCGGCTTTGCCACTGTTATTTCCTGCGGTAAAGCTTGGCGGAGCATGGCACGGGGACGGAGGTATTCGTTTGATTGCTCCACTCGCGCCGGCATTGCACTTGGGAGCAACGGACATCATGTGTATTTCGCACAAATACCCACGCTCTTGGGAGGAAGCAGGTGAGCCAGCGATTGTCGGATATCCGCCAGCTGCACAGGTAATGGGTATCATGCTGAATGCCATTTTTTTGGATGCTTTTGATCATGACATACGAGTGGCCAAGAGGATAACCAAATTGGTCAGGAGTACGCCGCACGCCGAACGAAATGGAATGCGTCCGGTCAACATTCTTCTGATTCAACCATCCAAAGACATCGGCATGCTAGCAAGGGGATTGGAGGTCAGGACGAAGGGGGTCCTGCGGCTGCTTACTCGTGGGCTTGGAAGCGGGGATACCCTGAGCCCAGACTGGCTCAGTGTAATGTTGTTTGATCCAGAGTTCATCAGTCGGGTGCTGGAGCTGGGTTACGAAGACGGCAAGCGGCAATCTGCTACCATAGAAACATTCTTGGAGAAAGTTATTGATGTATAAACGCAGTATCGGCATAACATCGGGGTTGATCATGCTTCTGTGCATGGCATGTTCACCAGAGATCAAAGCACAGATTCTTCGTGGCCGCGTTGTTGATGCCAGCACCAATGAAACCCTCCCCAATGCAACGGTGCAGATCGCAGGTACCTACAAAGGAACCATTACAAACCGCGAGGGGGTCTACGAAATAGCTGTGGATTATCTGCCAGTTGATCTTGTGGTGCGCTACATCGGCTACCGAACCGATACGCTTACTGCCCACACCGAAACTCCACTGGAGTTTCGGTTGCAGCCCGTGGCCATCGAGATGAGGCAGATGGTAGTGACAGATGAAGATCCGGCAATATCAATCATGCGTGAGGTGATTGAGCGCAAAGCAGTTTGGCAGGAGAAGCTGAGCACATTTGAAGCTCAGGCATACTCACGGTATACGTTTTCCAATGACTCCGGGATTGTTGCTATTACTGAATCTGCAGCTACGGCATGGTGGGATAAGGATCGGGGAATTCGGGAAAAGATAACCGGAACGCGGAACACGGGCAATATACCCTTTGGAGATGAAATGCCTGCAGCACTGACCATGTTGAATCTGTATGATGATGACGTGGAAATTAGCGGCCATACACTTTTTGGCGTCACGCATCCGGATGCTCTGGACAAGTATGTATTCACGTTGGAGGGGATGCGTAGCGTAGATGATGTACTGATCTATGATATTGCCGTTGAACCGAGGTATAGACAGACCAGCGCTTTCGTGGGTACAGTGTCCGTAATGGACGGGGTTTTTGCGCTCATTGAAGCTAGGTTGTGTCCAGGACCGGCCTTTATATTCCCATTTCCAGTCCGGAGGTATGAGATCACCTATCTGCAGCAGTTTTCCAATTACGGTGGAGATATTTGGCTGCCAGTGGATTTGCGATCGAATTCCGTGGTTGAAATCTCTTTCGGAGTATTGCTCAGCATTCCACCTGTTGTCGTTGATCAGGTGTCTCGCTTCACGGACTACCAGTTGAATATTGTATTGGCAGACAGTCTGTTTGAGGAAGGTTGGAGGCTGCAAGTAGATTCATTAGCGGTAGCATCTGACGAAGGATTCCAGCGTGAAGGGGTTGTGGTCCCGCTTAATCCCGAAGAAACAATAGCCTATGCATCCATAGACAGTACTCACACGCTCAGGGAAGCCTACGAGTTACGGGGACCCCTAGGACGTGCAGTGAACAGGCGCGCCGAAATGGAAGAGCGACGCGAATCTACGAATAGGATCTTCGGTTTTTTCGCTGATCTTGGGATTTCGCCGCGTGTGTGGTACAACCGGGTAGATGATTTCCATGGAGGTCTAGGATACCGCAAAGAATTCTCTCGTGAAGAATCCGACCATACGTTTGCCGTAGAAGTGGGGGCAGGATTGAGCACCGGGCAAAAAGGAACTGAGCAATTTTCTTATGATGGAGCCGTTCACTGGGAGAAAGATTGGTTCATCAATGTGGGGTACCGTTCGGAAAACACTTTCACCTATCAGTCCGGCAACAAAAACAGATTGACTAACAGTAGCTTGATGCTCATTGGGCAGGACGATTACTTTGATTACTATCGAAGGCAGGGGATTTCACTCACTGGGGGTTATCAAATACGAGCTTCTAGGGGTACGATATCGGCCACGTACCTGCATGAAAATCATTCACCGTTGACCGGTAACACCAGTTACGACTTGCTAGGAAGGAGTGAACCACAGCGGCCAAATGCATCGATTATGGAAGGCGAAATGCGGACTGTCACGATTGAGTATAATTTCGGTCGCCCTTCGGTGATACTAATTGATCCATCAAAGCACTTGGCTATCAGTGCTGAATTCTCAATGCCACAGTCAGATTTTGTTTTTCGCCGGTACTTTCTGAGAGCGGGGGGCCGCGTAAACACATTCTTGCGCAGACGTTTTATACCGGCAACCCTTGACTACGGCATTTCAGTAGGCCTGGCTTCCGAAGGCGGTCGGACTCTGCCGCTGCAGCGTTCATTTATTGTTGAAGGAGGCACCACGGTTTATCATTGGGATGGTTCGTTGCACACCCTTAGGGGACTCCCATATCAAGGCAGTGGAATAGTTTTTGGACACTGGGAGCATAACTTTCGTACGCTACCCTTTGAGTTGCTGGGGCTGTCGTCCATGGTTGATAGGGGCTACAATGTCTCAGTTTTTGGTGGGCATGCACTTGTTCGAGGGTTGGGGGTATCGCGGCACCGCTGGCGTCGTCATAATGAGTTAGGGCTGTCCCTGAGCGGAATTTTTGGTTTAGCACGTGTGGATTTCGCCTATCACATTGAGGAAAAACGTTTCCCGTATCCGACGTTTGGTCTAGCGCGCCTCTTTTGATTTTAGCAACGAATGACGGTCTGTCCCCGATGGTCAGAAGCGCACTCTGGGCTGTCAGACAGGCTGTCAGTCCCGCGATGGTTGCTGGTTGCTTTGAGCGTCATTGTAATCCAGCTATCTACGCAGACGGCGTCGGGGCAGGTGCTTGTTACAGGGTCCGTCCGAGATTCTGTTACGCTATTGCCACTAGTTTCGGCACATGTTGTTCTCGACGGTGCTGCTCAGGGTACGATCACAAATCGGGATGGTGTATTTGAGATCACGCTCCCTGATTTGCCGGCCACTTTGATTTTTCGGCATATCGGCTATAATTCTGTGCGGGTAACACTAGGGCCGGACGATCCACGGGTCATCAACGTGAGTCTAGAACCGGCGGCTATCCACTTGCCTGAAGTACTGGTGATAGGGGATAATTTGGCCGCTGGGATCATGGAGAGGGTCATTCACCGCAAGCTTGCCCGTCGAGCCTATCTGGAGTCCTACGGTGCTCGGACGTATTCCAGAATAACTTTGCGGCATCGCGAAAGGATAGTTCTTATAAGTGAAGCTGTCCTTGATCGGTTTGCGACCAGTCAGGCCGGAACCCGGGACATCATTCGGTCAATGCGTTCGACATCGGATTTTTATGAACAGCTGGGTCTAACCCCGGCACCCCAGGATTTTTCTTCAGATTATGTGCAGATAAACGGGTTGATCTTTTTTGGGCCGACACATCCAGATGCGTTAGACCACTACAATTTTACACTTGCGGGGCGTCGCCGCTGGGGTGATCAGCAACTCTACGATATATACGTTGCTCCGAAGAACAATCAGGAAGCCACACTTATTGGTCGAATTTCTGTGCTGGACAGTGTTTACGCACTGGCAGAGGTTGATGTAAGGCCTGCTTCTCATGTGGTTTTTCCCCCTGATACCAGGGCTTGGAGGGTCGCTTACCGTCAGAGTTTTGCCCCGGTGGATTCATTTTGGCTGCCAATAGACCTTCGTATTGAAGGTCGCATTCATGTGGAGCCAGAGGGCGAGGCAACTAGCCCAACTACGGTACAGCAAGTTGCCAGGCTAATGAATTATCAGATCAACCAGGCCGTACCTGCTGTGCCATTCGCGCGTCAAGAGCAGTTGCAGGTGGATTCTGTTTCGGTCTTTCGGGATGATCTGTTTTTGATGGGATTGGATATGGTTGCCCTGACGGCACAAGAATTGGATGCGATTGATGACCTGCTTGGTGAACGACCACTTACCCTGCGTCAGGCGCTCCCAGCTACAGCCTCTGTCCGCGGTTCAGAAATGGAGGCACGCAGCTTTCATCTTGGAGATCGTCCCCAGTTTGTTTGGCCGCTTATTGGAGGTTTTGCACCATGGCTGCGCTATAATCGGGTGGACGGCACTCTCGTTGGAGTTGGCAAGGCATTTCCCATGGGAGAGCGCACAGAACTGGCAGCCCGCATTGGAAAATCTCTTGTATATGACTATACGCGCGTGGCTGCTGCGCTGCGTAATCAATTGACAAATGTTTTGGAAACCTCCGTAATATTTGAGCGGGATATGCAGCCGCAAAATGGTACATTAGTTCACACGGAGGCCACGAATTCGTTGTCAGCCAGATTGCTGGCCCGCGACTACTTTGACTGGTATTGGTCCACGAGGGTGCGTTTGAATGCAAGTTACGAGGCGCATGGGGTCAGGGCGAAAATTTCCGGGACGTACGCCGTTATAGATTCCGTTCAAACCCAGGTTAGGAGGCCGTGGCCGCATAAACGGGAGTTTCCGATGAATTCCCTGATTAGTTCAGGGCACCACAAGTCCCTCGAACTCAGGGTTGCCACTGGTGGCGATTGGCAGCCGTATCGCATAGATCCTCAGGAGAGGGTTGAAGTCAGGGTTGAGTACGGCGATGCTCCTCAAAATCGTCGGTATCTGAAAGCAACCCTGTTTGCGGACGGGTACATGCGTACGCTGATGCGCCGTCGCCCGCAGTCTGCTGGAATGTCTGTACGCGTACTGGCAGGGTTCTCAACATCTAGAGCTCCTGTTGAGCAATGGCACGTGGTAGAGGGCAGTATGGGTCCGATTGGAGCACTCGGTACGCTCCGCACCGTACGCAACCGTCGCATAATTGGACGCCATGTGGCAGGAATACATTGGGAGCACGATTTTCGCAGTCTACTGTTTGAGTTGTTTCGTGTCAGGCCACTTGTAGATCAAAAGGTCAGTACCCGATTTGGCGCTGCACATGTGTATGTTAATGACGAGTGGATCCATGAAATCACTTTGAGTATTGCGCGAGCTCCCTTACGCGTGGACCTTAGTCGCAGAGTTAGCCAACCTGGACTGTTTGTCAGTATCGGATTGGCAGGGCGTCGGTAGCATGGTCTGTACACTGAGTTCTCATGTGGCTTTTCGAGGATAATCATTTGTTGACGCTCAATAAACCTGCGGGTCTGCTCTCGCAGGCGGACATTACTGGAGATCCAGACTTGGTAACGCTGGCCCGCGCCTACCTGAAAAAGAAATACAATAAACCGGGCAATGTCTACATTGGGTTGGTCCACCGCCTGGATCGTCCGGCATCGGGTGCTATGGTGCTAGCGAGAACATCCAAGGCGGCGCGACGCTTGAGTCAGGCATTTCGTGATCGTCGAATAAAAAAGGAATATATCGTTGTTGTGGAGGGCTTGATTGAGGGGAGCGGTGTAATGGAAGACTATCTGCACAAGGAGGCGGGGCGAGCACATGTTGTCCAGGACGAACGATCGGGCAAGTATTCAAGTCTGCGCTGGAGGGCACTGAACAGTGATGGGTTTTTTTCGTCTGTTGACGTGGAGCTGATCACGGGTCGTGCTCATCAAGTTCGGTGTCAGTTTGCTGCTCGGGGGTTCCCTGTCCTGAGAGATGTGCGTTACGGCGCACATCATCGTTTTGACGGGCGAACCATTGCGTTACATTGTTGCCGGTTGACTTTTGAGCACCCGGTAGCTCGGGTGCCTGTGGAAGTGAATGCTGCGTTCCCTGATAATTGGTCGGACAAGCTCCCGAATCTTATCGAAAGTGGGTAAGGAGAGGTGGTTGTGGCTCAAAACTACTCCCGAGTATGTCCTTTATTTGAGGAATGTAGTCTCGGCACTTTTTACGTATCCAGTTCGCGTAGCGCATTCTGCACGCTGCATTCAGAGGCTTTAGAAGACGAAACGTCGGACGGTACGAGGACGAGTTTCAGGTTGTCAAAGAATCGGAAAGTGCATGGAAGTGTAAAATGTTTATTCCTGGGGTAGACTAGAGCCACGGTCTGGCAGTCATACCGTTTTCCGTAGGCATAGAGTTGATACAGGTCGTTGCTGCTGACTTCGTCAATCGGCTTGGTTCCGTTTCCGCTGATGTGTTTCCATTTCGCGTCAAGGATGAACCGAACGGAATCGGATGATGTGCAGAGCGAAATGTCCGGTTTCATGTTGTGCCCATGGACCATAAAGCGTTTCCCGGGACCTTGGGCGGCCACCTTAAACCTGTCCTGATAGCGGCGAAAGCAGTGGGTTACGAAGTGCTCGAAGACTTGCTCCATGGGGAAGAGCAGGGACTGATTGATGTGTTTGCCGAAATAGGTTGCGGGCCCCCGATTGAAAAGGAAGAGTTCAACCCATTGCATGGCCTGTTTGTAATGCTGCATGTAGCGATCAATACTGTGGATTCGCCAGTCTGTGTGCAGGTCTTGCGATGCGGGAATCATGCTGAAGGCTGGCGCAAGGTCCGCGAGCAACTGCCGGTTGCGTTCGTTGCGTACGATAGGCTTAAGTCTGTCGAGGGTGGTGCGGATGAGGCGGTTAGCGGGTCGGTTGGGATTCAATTCGTCGTGTTCCACAAAGAAACGCGAACGGTCAACTAGATTCTCACGCAGGTGACCTTGGAAGACTATGCGGCCGCGCAGGAATGGTAGATTTTCCTGAACCGCTCTATACTGTCGGCCAAGGCCACCTCGAATTAACAGGTTGAGGTTTATCAGGAAGAGTCTGATAAAGATTTCAAGTACAGGGAAGTGCCTAAGCGTCCGTATGGCGCTCGGAGGAAGGTTCTTGGCGTTATTCAAGCCTCCATAGGCGCGCAGCATTCCCAAGAAGGCCTCGCGAGTCTGCTCGTGACCTGGGGACTCGGTATCGCCCAATTCAATCTTGGGCAAGATTTCGATGACTGTACCGAGTCTTGTAGTGACTACGCCGACATAGTTTTCCGCGCGGAGTCTGCCATTCGTGCCAAAACCAAAGACACTGTGCCTATGGTGGAAGTCCTCGAGATCATCTAGGTCACGCTTATTGAGTTTTGGAAACTCCTTGTGCTCCAGAACGGTGTAGGCACTAGACATACGCTCAATTCGACTCTTCGGGGGAGTCTGAATCCTCGTCTTGCAGCTCACCGTCACCTGCGATTCCGGTTTTTTGTAGATGCGTTTGTATTGGTTTGGATCCAGCCATTCCTCTGCGTTCCAAGGAATCCTTTCGTAGATATCGGAATCAGTTATATCATCCTTTTTCAGGTGGTCCAGGAACTCCTTATTGGAGCTCTTCTTGATGAATTCTGCGCCTCCAAGCACTTTCTGAACCTTTGACCAGTCGTCGTAGAAATACTCCAGCAATAGAGGAAGGATAGCCGTCTTGAATATATTTGCCAGCGATTCGACAGTCTCTACATTGAAAAGGTAAGTGTGACCAATTTGGCGTTCGCGGTCTAGGAGTAGCGAAATACGTGCGTTGATTGCCTTCAGCATCTTGCGAAGGTTAATGCCGTCGACATCTTCGGAAATGAGGTCATGGTCAGGGTTGGGCATCATCTCCACATGGTCAAACCTGCGCCGTAGCGCAATATCAAGGGGAAGTATGGAGCGATCGGCCGTATTCATGGTGCCGATAATGAAGACGTTCTCTGGAACTCCGAAGCTGTCACCGGAATACGGCAAGGTGACCTTGGTTTCGTTATTCTGACCGAGGCGGCGAGACGATTCGATCAGCGTGATGAGATCGCCGAGAATCTTCGGGATGTTGCCCCGGTTGATCTCATCAATGATCAGGACGAAACGGCAGTGAGGATTGTCCAGCGCTGCCTTTACAATCTTCCTGAATACTCCAGGACGGAGTTCGTAGTCGAGACCACCTTCCTCAGCGAGGCTGGGGCGGATGCCTTCCACGAAGTCTTCGTAGGAATAGTTTTGATGGAAAGTAACCATCTCGATCTGGCCAGATCCTTCATTAGAATCAAAGCGAAGATCACGAAATTCCTTGCGATGCTCCTCGGTTACTTCTTCTAGCTTGATCCCCTTGACGATGGCCATGGCGCGGGCGGTCGTGCTATAGGTCTTTCCGGTGCCGGGGGGGGGCCGTAGAGGATTTGGTTGAGCTTGTGGTTGTCAGTAGATGGCAGTCGGTTTGATATCTCCATGAGTCGAAAAGCGAATAGGACCCACCATTTCCACCGGCTGAAATCAGTGAGCGTTTTTGCGGTAGGCAACCGTCTCTCGGGCAAAGGCCAAATACCGGTCTTTATCCACTTGATCTTGCGTACGTGCCGAGCTTCGGGACGGCTCTTATCAAACGTGTAGTCTGATTCAATGACACCGCATCCCAACAGTGTGTTGCCTTTCTGGATTGCGACGACAGGGTCACCGGGTTGCATTTCGTGGGCAAACTGGTAACAGGCAAGAGCATTATTGGTCGGCTTCTTGTCGCCGGTAATTTCTTTGAGTCGTTTCAGGATGTCCTGACTACTTCGGAATTCTTTGAGATCGCCGAGGTCATCCCAGCTGATCGCAATGATATGCTTTTCCTGGAACTCATTCCAGTGTTTCCCGCCTGCTTTGAACGCCCACACCCGAGCCGTTCCGAATTTCTCCTTGTACCATTTCTCGGCATCGTGCTTAATCGGAGGTACAGTTACCCGGTATGGACTGGGTGGGATATGCCGGATCAATCCCTCATGCCATTTCTCGGTATCGTGTTTTCTGGCAGGTCCAGACAACAAACCCAAGATCGCTTTATAGGCAGGAATGTTGGTCAGGACTTGGTAGGAGTCCATATCAACTGGCGAAAAAGGAATCAACGGAGTGAAGATATCTACGTCGCGCCGCCGCTTCTTGTTTATCCAAAGCACATGTATTTGACTGTTCGCATTCGATGGATCGCGATAATCGTTACGGTACACGACACCGATCCCGCGCACGTTACGTTTTCCAGAGTGGACAAAGATGACATCCCCAGGTTTAGGTTTGCCAAGCGGTAAGTACCCTTGTAATACCGGGACACAATCCCCCGGTTTTCCGTAGTAGACCCAATTGTTCTCTAGAAAGTCGATACGCCTGTCCTCAGTCGTGTTAATCTGATACCACCGAATGTTTTCGCGCGGTAGGTAACCCCCATTGGTATTCCACAGGTAACAGATAACATTGATTTCGTAGCATTGGCAGCCGGAGAACACGTCCCGGATCCGGTCCATTTCATCTAGATAATCAGCCCAGGAGATAGTTGGTGGGACCTTGTTGAGCTTACCAATGCCCAGCGGCAGGATGCTTACATTATCAAAGGGCAAGAATTTCCTCGGATTGACCAGAAAAAGAACTTGCGTAAGCTTCGGGACACCGACTTTATTGATTCCCAGCATCTTGTGGAAGTTATCGGTAAGGTCAACATCGGAAGCTGCGCCGTCAAGTCGGCATGCCTGATCAAAAATATCCCAGAGAAGCTGTGTTTCGTCTTCGGAGTCACTACCAAATACAACATTCAAGCCAGGTGGAGTTGGAAAGATGAGGTATTCACCCTTGTTGTAGTCAAGGGGGCTCTTGATCCCAAAAACATCCGCAACGCTCTTGAAGATTGTAATCCTTTTTTCTGCTTTTCCGGCCGAAATTGACGCAAGATGGTAAAAGAACGTAAAGGGGTCGGCATTATTCTCTCCTTTCGAGAGAACGGCTATTTTCTTCCCCGCCCAGTCCATCTTGTTCACTCTCTCCACTAGGCCTTTTCTCTGGACCGCCCTTACTTTCTTGGCTAGTTCCTCAAACCACGGCACCCACTGGAATAATTCTCTCATTTGCAAATTAGGTTTATCTCTTCCACTTCATTGTGGGAGGATCTCGTTTCATTCATTGCTTTCTCTTGGAAATATTTTGACCAAAAGTGACACAACGTTCACGTGTGCTACTGGCAGAAAAGTATTCGCCGGTGTATGATACGTCATTTCTTGCACTGATCCAACTTCACAAAACCAAGTGGCGAAATTGGGATCAGGCGCGGGGTTAGGATTCAACAAATTTGGGTGCTGCCCCTCAGAAGACCACCCGACTTAGCTATAAGACGACTGGATCGGGCCAAATGCTGATCCCCAGGAACCGACCTAGAGGTCATTTGCCCGCCATAGATACCAACTGGCAATGCTTCGGAATGGCTTCCAGTGATCACCGATGTCACGTAGTTCGGATGGCATGGGAAGTTCATCCAAACCATAGGCGATCTTGTAGCCTCGCCGGATGCCGAGGTCTGTGACAGGCCACACATCGGGACGCCCCAGATTGAAGATAAGGAGCATCTCGGCAGTCCAAACACCAATGCCGCGGTGTATGGTCAGTATTTTGATTATTTCTTCATCGGTCAGCTTCTCCATGGCGGCTCGATCCGGGAGTGTGCCGTCAGCTGCGTGTACGGCCAGGTTTCGAATGGTTTTTTCTTTTGCCTGGGAGAGTCTTACGGCCCTTAATTCCTCGGGTGTAGTTTGAAGTACTGCATCGGGTTCGGGGGCGCTGCCGTCAAATAAGCTGAACAGGCGGCCTTGAATTGCCCGACCGGCGTGTGTTGATATTTGCTGAAAGATGACAGAGCGCACCAATGCCTGGAACGGACTCCATTCATCGGTTAGAACCAATTCATACGGGCCCACCTGAGCAATCAGATTTGCCATGTGTGTATCGGAGGCCCGAAGTGCGCTCACAGCTTCGTCGGTATCAAAGGATAGCATTGCGAGAATTCACTAATCGCAAGTTCGACATTGTAGTGGATTTTTTTACTGAGATTCCCTATCCCCTATTTT
>JAPPGC010000097.1 GCA_028875125.1 Bacteroidota bacterium
ACTCCTAAAATACGGTATATTTTTCAATTTGTCAAGTTTTCCTTATAATTCCCTTATTTATAATAGGAGATGGGAGCAACTGCAAATCAGAACAGGGAGTAAATAAACGGTGCCAACGCTGATCCTTGGGTCAAAACGATGAGAAGGCTCAACAGCAGCAGGAGGCCCACAATGGGCATCAGCCAATATTTCTTGCGTACCCGCAAGAATCGCATAAACTCAGTGATAACGTGAATCTTACTTTTCATACGAATGAGCTAACGCGCGAGCAGATACAGACCCCCGCGTGTTCTACGCGATAACTGAATGAAATGTCCAAATTGTGGGGGCGGGGTCAGGGCGAACAAAGCTCAATGCATTTTTGTAGTTAGGGGTGTGCAACACGTGTAATACGTTTGCGTACAGGCTAGAAAGTGTTCCGGCAATATAGGATTTCCGTTTTGATTCATTTTTTCATCGAAATTTGGGAGGGGTTGAACATCGCTCTGCGTTCCCTCGTCTCAAATCGTCTGCGCAGCGGGTTAACGATGCTCGGTATTATCATCGGGATTGTGACCGTGACTGCGATGTTCACGATCATCAATGGTCTGGAAGGGACGATGAATCGTTCCTTAGCCTTATTAGGCACCAACGCAATTTATGTTGAGAAGACGGGTTGGTTTGTTGAGGGAGATGAAAGACGACGGCAACGGTCTCGGCCGGACCTTCGTTCAGACTTGGCAGATCATATTCGCGAGCGCTCTCAGTATGCTGTTGCAGTTGCTCCGCTGGTTGATACGAGCCGCCCGATTCGTTATCGCGATCGCGCCATGTACGGCGTGCACATCCAAGGATCAACCCCCGAAATAGCGCGGGTTGATAATGTTGACCTTGTAGAAGGTCGCTGGTACAATGACTTGGATAACCTGATTGGCCACAATGTGGTGGTGATTGGTGATGCTGTGCGTGAGTCTCTTTTTCCAAATGAACAAGCGCTGGGTAAAACGATCCGTTTGGGTGGAAAGCGATTTGAGGTGATCGGGGTGTTGGAAAAACAAGGCAAGTTTTTTGGCATGTTCTCGTTCGATGAGCAGGCACAGATTCCGCTCACAACTTTTGAGCGTCATTTTGGGCGCTTCAGGAGCGTAACGATCAAGGTTAATGCCGGATCCGGGGAAGCCGTCCCCCTACTTGAAGAGGAGTTAACGGGTATCATGCGTGCTGCCAGAGGACTTGATGCGTTGGAAGAGAACAATTTTGAAATCAATAAGACGGAGGCATTCCGTGAGCAATTGGCAACGATTAAGGCGGTGGTCTACGCGATTGGCATCTTCCTTACGGGGCTTGCTCTGGTGGTTGGTGGTATTGGGGTTATGAATATTATGTTTGTAACGGTGAAGGAGCGCACCAAAGAGATTGGTATTCGAAAGGCAGTGGGAGCCAGTAGACGTGCCGTGCTGGCACAGTTTCTCATCGAGTCAGTTTTGGTTTGTATTGCTGCCGGAGCTTGCGGGGTGGCGTTATCTTTCGGGATCACGGCCATCATCAATCAAATTATACCGGCGGTTCTGGCCACAGGCACGGTTCTTTTAGCGTTTGGAATTTGTGTGCTTGTAGGAGTATCCTTTGGTGTAGTACCTGCCTGGAACGCGGCCCGCCTGAACCCAATTGACGCATTACGTTACGGCTAATATGTTTAACCTGGAATTTGTGCGACTTGCTTGGGGGATCCTACGTAGCCATAAGCTGCGCTCCATGCTTACACTATTGGGCATTGTAATTGGTGTATTTGCCATTATTGTAGCTGTGACTGCGGTTCAGGTCATAGAGACCAAGGTGGTTTCTACCGTCGAATCTTTCGGTGCAACTACGTTCACCATCTACAAGTCCGGTGGATTTAACCGTTCCGGTTCGCGATATCGCGCACGACCAAACATTACTTACGAACAAGTGCGCCAGTACGCGGAACGTGCACAGTTGCCGTCTGCGGTGAGTCCAACCCTTGTAGCTGGAGATTCAGATGAAGCCCGGTATGGAGACCAGAAAACAGATCCCGTAGTGATACACTTAGGTGTTAATGAGCATTGGGTTGGCACGAACGGATTTGATGTTGCTCGTGGGCGCAATGTAACTGAATTGGATGTGCGGTTAGGACGAAATGTTGTGGTTATCGGACATGAACTTGATGATACGCTGTTCCCAAACATTAATTCGATCGGAAAAGAAATCATCGTTGACGGTAGGCGCTACCAAGTGATCGGTGTACTAGCCAAAAAAGGCGCAGTTTTTGGGAACAGTATGGATCGTCTAGCACTGGCTCCCATTACCCGTATTATTCAAAGCTATAGCGCTGCATGGCGGGACATAGAGATTAAAGTGCAGACCCCGTCAATGGAGACAATAGATGAAGCGATAGAGGAAGCCATAGGTATTTTTCGGGTAATCCGCAATGTGCAGCCTGGCGAGGAAAATAATTTTGAGATTGAAAGTACAGAATCCTTTGTTGGGGGGATCACCAATTTTACAAACCAAGTCAAGGCGGGAGGGGCCGCCGTTGGCCTAATCACGCTCCTTTCCGCTGGTATAGGGGTCATGAATATCATGCTTGTTTCAGTGGCTGAGCGTACTCGCGAGATTGGTGTAAGAAAGGCTGTGGGTGCGCGAAGACGGGATGTGTTGAGTCAATTCTTGTACGAGGCGATCTTTCTATGTCAAATTGGTGGAATTATGGGTATCCTTGTTGGGGTTTTGGGCGGCAACATTCTCGGGTGGGTGTTTGATGCCTCGTTCGTCTTCCCTTGGACTTGGGCGATCGGTGCTGTAATTGGCGTCACCTTGATTGCGTTGGTTTTTGGAGTGTATCCGGCTTATAAGGCAGCAGGCCTGGATCCGATTGAATCTTTAAGGCACGAGTAATGAGCCAGAACCTCGCCAAAAAACAGGCAGGCGAGAAAGCGGCACAATACGTCGAGTCCGGTATGACAGTCGGCCTTGGCACGGGTTCCACTACAGCGTTCGCAATAGCGGCTCTTGGGCGCAGAATTCGGGAAGAAGGTTTGTTGATCAGGGGAATACCAACCTCCAGTTCGGCTGAGCTTGAAGCACGTGCGCAGGGAGTTCCAATTTGTACTTTTGATGATATTGAGGGAAGGCTGGATATTGCGGTTGACGGGGCCGACGAAGTCAGTCCTGTGCTTGACCTGATCAAGGGTAGAGGAGCAGCACATACACGCGAGAAGCTTGTTGCCAGTCAGGCGGACAGGTTTATCGTGCTGGTGGATACTTCTAAACTGGTCAAGCAACTGGGCACAAAGATGCCGGTGCCCATTGAGGTGATTCCCATGGCTGCACCGGTTGTGTTGCGTACACTTAAAGCTATGGGTGCGGCTGCAGCATTGCGGTTGGGGCTCCGGAAGGACGGCCCGGTAGTTTCTGACCAGGGTTTTTGGATAATTGATGCACAGTTTGGTCCGATCGGTGACCCAGCTGCCCTCAGTCGCACATTGCTGGAAATTCCAGGCGTGCTGGATCACGGTCTGTTTGTTGGACTGGCCACCGAAGTTATTGTCGGGACTGACACCGGTGTAGAAGTTCTGGTCCGTAAACCGTAACGGTTCAGTTTTGAGGCTGATCGGTATCGGTGGTATAGGATCGTATCTGATGAATAGTCAGATCAGCGTAAATACGAAGGTCAGCGAGGTAACTACGTTGACCGGAACGCCGTCTAACCGGCCTGGTGCAAAGCGTGCGAGTTGAATGGCCCGCAACGCCTCTTCGTCACAGCCTGCTCCGAGGCTTTGCGTTACGGTGGGGCGGCGGACAGCTCCATTCACGTCAACAATGAAGGCCACTGTGACACGTCCCTCGAGATTAGCTCGACGCGCACGGTCGGGATACTGAATTTCCTTAACCAGGGATTCCATGCTGCCTAGTAAGATGGGGACCTGGTCCAGGAAGTCATACAGATCTGGTGCATTGTTCTGCCCACGGAAGGAGACAGGCATAGTCATCTCGACACTGATTGGTTGTAATCCAACGCGGCCGGGTTCAAAGCGTACGTGCTCAAGGGCTCTGACGGCTTTTTGCGTTATGACATCATCCGTGTGATGCACTGCGATGGGATTCACAATCTGTCCTGTTTCGTCTACCAGGAAGGACACGAAAACTTGTTTGTTGTCGACTCCCTTGTAAGCAGCATGCTGCAGGGGGCCAACCGGAGAGTTTACCAACGTGGGGAGATCAATGATACTTGTATGCTCAGCGTACGAAGTGTCATTTAGGGCGGTTTGAGAACTTGTGCATGCGACAGCATTGAGGCTGATCAAAACACAGACTAGTGCGACGATTTTTGCCATAGCATACTCCGTTTAGGCCCACACTTGATGGGCAAGTTACAAGTTCAACACCATCAGTAATGCTATTGTAACGTTTTCGTAACATTTTTGTTATACTTTGGCAAAATAAGCGAAATTCAAAGAATAAGTTCCAGAATCATTTCTGGTAAAGCTGGCATCGTTCACATTACTGAGTCTGCTCCACTGCCTTACTTTCGTGTTTCATCAATCGTCAAATACGTTTGACTTGCCGGTCTGAAATCGTTTTTCCTCACAGATATACGAATGGAAGTTCACTGATTGCATGAGTACTCAGATACTCTGGTTCAATGAAGTGTGAGGTGTCGCTGATGAAAAACGTAAGTGGCGTTGGACAAAAGACACTAGTAAGCCGGGATAGGAATTCGCTAGAAGGGCGCGCATACACGCGTTGACTGGATCCTGGACGGTGAGTGTGGGATGAAGGGGTCCCAATTTCCACGTGGTCATACCATCAAATCCTTCAAGCGGAGCATGTTTAAAGGCCCCAATTGGTATATCGATATGGGAAGGGCAAACACAAACGTGGACGCTCCATTCAGGTTTGCCGTCAGGGCATCTCAAAGACAAATGAGGCTACCGCACGCTTATTCTTCGATGCCACGACCAGTCTATGAATCTCGCCTTTCGTGGACGGACTGGGATGCGTCTCTGTAACAAATTGCGGCCTCAGATAAGGGTGGTCCTCGGCATCAATATATTCCCCCGCCCGTAATCAAAGTCAGCAGTCCTCATCGTCAGCAGAATCCGAGCCCACCTCCGCAATAATCGTCGTTTTCGGTAGCCCGTGCCAGTTTGGTAGCATTAGTGCCAGCGAGGTCCAGCCAAGGCCTGAGACGCCTTACCGTGTCTCAAAATGGTCAATTACGCCCAAGCAAAGCATACAACTCCGGCAAGTCAAGTTTGAGTAGCAGAACCGGTTGGCACTTGAACACTTACCGCTGACCAAAAACTAGGTCACGCTACAGAACACGGGCACCGGCAGTTCGGTGAAGCTGCGGGGCATCTTATTGAAGGTCAGCGTAAATCAGCGCAACTTAAATACGATCGGGAGGGACGTCATCGTCGGTACGGCGCGACCACTCTGGTGTCCGGGAATAAATTTCGCCTCCTCCATGATGACTCTGGTAGCCTCTTCGTCGAGTCCGGCACCAGCTCCACGGAGGACCTCGGCGTCACGGACATCGCCATTTTCATCCACGATGAATTGCACAATGACACGGCCTTCAACGTGGGCCTTTCGGGCGAGCTCCGGGTACTTAATCTTGGCTTGGAGTCCACGAACGCCACCAATCAGCTCAGGCATTTGTTCGACGATTTCATAAACATCCTGCTTCTCTGATGATTGTGATTGATCGGACAGAGACTCGAACTCGTTGTCCAATTTAAATACGATCGGAATAGCTACTCTTACTGGTACGGGTTTACCGTCTTGGCGTCCGGGAGTAAATACCGCGTGTTCAGAGATGACTCTAACGGCCTCTTCGTCGAGTCCGGCACCAGCTCCACGAAGGATCTCGGCGTCACGTACATTGCCATTTTCATCCACGATGAACTGCACAATGACACGGCCTTCAACATGGGCCTTTCGGGCGATTTCCGGGTACTTAACTTTGGCGTGGAGTCCACGAACGCCGCCAATCAGCTCTGGCATTTGTTCGACGATTTCATAAACATCCTGCTTCTCTGATGGTTGTGATTCATCGGAGAGGGACTCGAGCTCATTGCCCAATTTAAACACGATCGGAATAGCCAGTCTTACTGATACGGGTTTACCGTCTTGGCGTCCGGGAGTAAATACTGCGTGTTCAGAGATGACTCTGGTAGCCTCTTCATCGAGTCCGCCACCAACTCTACGGAGGACCTGTGGGTTACGCACGTTCCCAGATTTATCCACGATGAACTGCACAATGACACGGCCTTCAACGCGGGCCTTTCGGGCGATCTCCGGATATGTCACCTTGGCCTGGAGTCCACGAATGCCGCCAATCAGCTCTGGCATTTGTTCGACGATTTCATAGACTTCCGAGTTGTTTTCTGATTCCGAGTCCCACCTCGAAATCAATAGAATGGATGAAACAAGGAGGAGTGCGACTATCAGACCTAATTGTACAGAGAATGGGCGGTTGCTTGGTAGGTCGTCTATGGAGGATTCTCGTGATGCCATGTTAAGTTGGGTCCGGGTTAGTGAAGAGGGTTTACAGCAAATGCCGCAGAGTGGTAATACCTGATACTGCGTGGTGAAGGAATCGGTTTGTGATGCTCACATTCAGTTGACGAGTACAGCATAATCGGCTTCCGCCAACCACATTCGGACAATTATCGTGCCAGGGATTTTTTCCTGCATAACAGCAGTCGATTCACAGATGTTGACTGCACCATTATCTCCCTATTGACCATCTTTGTTCCTGCCAAACCCCAAACAAGGAACCATATTCTGGAAAACGCACCTGCAAACGGTTCCAATCATCCGCGATCTGCTCTGGCCCAGTAAAAATACATTCTGTATTTTGGCCTCGGCATCATATTCCCTTTATGACTGCGTACAATGAAAAACTCACACTTAGTTTTTTACCCGCTCTGCCACCGGCACTGCGGAGTAAATTCTCTGAAAAATTAAAACCGTTCGTGGCCATCTTTCCTAATGCGGCCAAGGTATTGGTTGGATGTTATCGATTTGGCGCAGCGTCCAGGGAACTCATACTGAATAACCGAGGCAACTACAAAAAGGTTACCAAAATTGGAATTAGAAAAAGGACAATACGTCCCACCCTACATAGGACATGCCATTTAACTTTCTAGGGTAATTTTTAGTGACTTGATGTTGGTGGAACCATTTTCCAGGAATTTAGCCTACAAGTATTCACGATTCACCTATGAAGAAGTATTCAGAAAATCGGAATATCGCGTCCCTGAAAAAGGTCGCCATTGTAGGTGCAGGTATTTCAGGTTTAGGAGCGGCACGGGCATTGAGCAAGCAGCCTGACCAATTCGATTTTCGGGTGTTTGAAGCGCAAGATCAGATCGGGGGCAATGCAATTACTGCAGATATGCCGCAAGAAGACGGGACATCAGTCCCATTTGACATCTCAGTTACGGCATGCATCCCCTCTGTATACCACCACATTCTCCTTTTTATGGAGCAACATGGGATTGAATTACTTGATACCAAATTCAGCTACAGTGTGGGGTATCATGGCGAAGTGTACGCTCACGACTTCGATTCCGAAATCAGTAGGCGGCTGGAACCGGAAATCAAGAAGTTCCAGAAGATCCTGAAACGCTTGCAATGGATCGGAAAACTAAACCGTACCAGATCCAAATTTCTCAATGCTCTCAATCCGTTCAACTACATCAGTATGAGGGTTATCCTCAATCTAGGCGGATTTTCAGGTGATTTCAGATACAAGATTCTGAAACCCATGTTCGTTAATTTTTTGATGGCGACGAACGTATTCGATATGCCCGCGTCAATGTTTTGCCGGTATCTGGAGTTCTTCAATATTGAGCGTGCAACTCCAATGCAGACATGGGATCAAGGAACGCGACGTATCTACGAGAACATGGCCGAATCATTCATGGACAAGATATATTTGAACCGGCCCGTGCGAAAGGTATATCGTGAATCATCTGGTCTTATCGTAGAAGACCAGGCTGGAAATACTGAAAAGTTTGATGATGTAATCTTTGCCTGCAATGCAAATCAAACCCTGATGATCTTGGATCAACCGAGTTTCCTGGAACGCTACATTCTTTCCTCAATCCGATATGAAAGTGAGTTACATAACCACACAGTGATTCATTCGGACGCTTCCATACTCCCGGATAACGATACAAAGCCGCTGACGACCCGGAGCAACTATATAGAGCAGTATGGTGCGAGGCCTGACAACTATGAAATCACCTATATTATGCATAATCAGCAGCCTTGGGCCAGTCACTCAGACAAGCCCTGTCTGGTGACGTACAATGCGACTAGCAAGATCGACGAAGACAAGATTGTTAAAAAATGGTGGTTTCAGCACATCGTTCACGATGTGAAACATCTGGCTTTCCTGGTACCTCTGTTTGGCTTTATTCAGGGCAGAAAGCGTACGTGGCATTGTGGGGCCCACACTCTGATCAACAGCCAGGAAACCTGTTTTGTGACCGGACTAGCCGCAGCGAGACAAATTGGAGCCGAGTATCCGTTTCAGGATGCCGCAGCACGCAAGTGGTTCAACTTTTACGGGCGGATGCTCTACGGTTGGCGGTTCAAGAAGGCAAGTTCCGACACTTCACAGCACCCCAGCACGGTTACATGAGTTTCAAGAGTTCTAATCAATCAGTGGACTAGCGTGGTGCCATTTACCGTTCTCTACACGCTTGAACAACGCCTACAAGCGCTGGTAGCTGTTGGTTTTTACGATACCTCGCGGCATTTTTTTCGGCTGTAACTGACGTATTTGTGTGTGATCGGCTGCTGCTGTTAATTCTGGATTCATCCGCGTTAAGTGTTGCATTCTCTCTCACTGAACCGGTAGCAAACGCACCTGCTATTTTCTGTCCGCGTTCTACGCTGGCCGGGCAATCACCGCACCATTAATTCCCTTTGCTCTCACCACGGGAACTATACCTACAGTCTCCGTCGGCATTCAGTTTCTATTTGCGTGTTTGTTGAAGCACAACAGGCTTTGACCGCAAATCGGTTCCTTCTTAGCCATGTTTCCATATCCGATCCAGTTCCCGTACCACGTCCCAGGGCAGGCTCGCATATGTGGATCAAGGCACGCTGGACTTGCCCCCACCGAACGGTCTCAACATTCAAAGGGGCCCTCACTCCTACGTTGGAGCGAAGACCCCCTGCATCCTAAGGCCAAGTTATTGACCTCCGGCAAAGCTTACTAAATGGACCTGGAATGAATGCCAAGACACGCGACACTCAACACTCAACCCTTATGTCATAAGGTCAAGAAATCAACGCAACTTGAATACGATTGGGAGGGACGTCCTCACCGGTACGGCACGTCCGCGCTGACGCCCGGGAATAAACTCAGCCTCTTCCATGATGAGTCTAATAGCCTCCTGGTCGCATCCACCACCAATGCCACGAAGGATCGTGGGCTCTCGCACATTGCCATTCTCGTCTACGATAAACTGAACAATAACGCGGCCTTCAACATTGGCCTTACGAGCGATCTCTGGATACTTCGCTTTGGCTTGGAGTCCGGCGATACCACCAATCAGTACCGGTTCATCTTCAACAATTTCGAAGAATTCTGGCTCTTCCTCGATCACTTCCTCGTCTGGCGGTGGTGGTGGAGGAGGTATGTTGATCGGAGCATCCAAGTCTAGAAAGGAGTCAAGATCCAAGTCATCATCATCAAGGACCTCATCGTTTGGTACCTCTACGGGCACCGGTGGACGTGGTGGTGGAGGTGGTTTTTGGATTTGCTCAGTCTGCAAAATCTCTTCCATCTGGACGACCTCCTGCTCAATCTGCTCAATCTCCATAGCATCTCCGCTATCCAGATTTGCATTGAACGCCAGAATCAGCAGAAGGAGTGAAGCGATCATGCCAACCTGTACGAAGAAACCATATGTCCTTTTCAGATCGGCCTTGGGGGATTTACGCAATGCCATGAGTATTTGTTTTTGGGTTACCGGATGCAGAATTTAAGACAAAAATCGAAAACATGTACCACATGATTCTCGTCAGTGAAGGAATCAAGTGCCATTATGTTTCACACAGCAACGAATTCAGCGCGTCAGAGATTCCATCGATCATATCTCCAGCAATCATCGTGCCGGGGTGGTTTCTCTCAGTGTATTGATCTGCAGTCTTGCCGCCAACGTGTGTAGCACAAACTGCTGCGATTGATGGACTGCAGCCTTGGGCAAGCAAGCCGCCACATAAGCCCGACAAAACATCCCCCGTTCCGGCTGTAGCGAGTGCAGGATTTCCGGTACTGCATACCACGACCCGCTCTGTAGTAAGTCCGATAATGCTGGGGAATCCTTTGAGTATCAGCGTACAGTTCCAGTTTGATGCCCATTCGCGCGCCAAATGAAGTCGGTTACGGCTGAGGTCCTTGCTTTTGATCATACGTTTGAATTCCCCGGTGTGAGGTGTGAGGATCCAGTTTCGGGGCTCACCATGAGTATTTAGGAGTTCGGTAGCAGTGACCAATGCATCTGCGTCCACTACAACAGGAACAGAGCATTCCCGCAACACGGTGCGAATGAACTGCTGTGTGTCGGGATTTCGGCCTAAGCCAGGGCCAACAACTAGTGCGTTTGCCTTGGCAAGCCATGGCTGCAGGGTATGCAGTGCAGTCTCGGTTTCAATTCCACCGTCGCAGCTTTCACCTAAACCGATTGCTGGTATTTCGGTCATTGCCCCTGCCAGGATAGGCTGAATGCTTTTTGGTACAGCACAGGCGACATAACCTGCTCCGGTGCGTGCGGCGGCGTGTGCGGACAACATGGGAGCTCCAGATAAACCTGGAGATCCACCGATCACGAGGACCATCCCGGCACTGTACTTGTGTGCCTGCGGATCTCGTCTGGGAATAGCGGAGGAGATCGCCTCATCTGTAGAAATCCAGTCCACTGGGCGCACTGCATCATGGGTCAGTAATGAAGGAGGAATACCGATGTGAACAACACTTACGTGGCCGGTGCATGCCGGTCCCTCTCCCAAGAAAAATCCCGGCTTGTGCGAATTAAATGTCAACGTTGAGTCCGCACGTACTGCTGTACCATGCGGCAACCCCAGGTCGGCATCCAATCCAGATGGAATATCCAAGGCAACCACAGGAGCATCTGTTGCATTCAGTCGCTCAACCAGTTCGGCAGCAATGCCTTTCAATGGACGGTTGATCCCTATTCCGAAGAGGGCGTCGATGTACAGGTCTGCTGTGCGAGGTCCTTCGTGAGTAGCAGGGTTAAGATGTAGTCGGTCCGAACTATCGGAAGATTGCAACTTTTCGAGCAACACCCAGTGATTTTTTGCCTCGGGGCTGGCGGGAGGCTTCAAAG
The DNA here is from genome assembly GCA_028875125.1 of Bacteroidota bacterium. Classification (GTDB taxonomy): domain Bacteria; phylum Bacteroidota; class Rhodothermia; order Rhodothermales; family Bin80; genus Bin80. The sequence continues at coordinate 11,373 of JAPPGC010000097.1, forward strand.
AAAAGACAGATACATGCGCTCCCCGGTTGTACAGTATGCGTGCAACAACATAACCATCCCCCCCGTTGTTGCCACTGCCGCAGTACACAACTACCTTGCGTCCGGGCATTGGGCCGTAACTTTGCTCAATGATCAGCGCTGCACCCCGTCCTGCATTTTCCATTAATGTGAACGGAGGTATTCCAAATTCCTCAATGGTCAGATGATCAAGTACTTTCTGGCCGTCTGCGCGCACGAGCGGAAGAAATCCTGCAAGCAGCGGGTCGGCATCAAGAATAGACTTGTTCCCTGTTTGTAATTCCATTTGATAGATGGGAATTATATAGGATAGTTGAACACCCCATCAATTTGACGGATCACAGGAGTCTCTAATGAGAACGCTCCTCCACGTCCAGCAGCCCCAATCCCGGAGGCCAGTATGTTCGCAGACGCGTTGAGGTCTGCATGATCCGCGTGTCCGCAAGACACACACTTGAATCTGCATTGTGTTTGACGGTTGGCTTTTTCCACGTGCCCGCACGCGTTACACGTCTGGCTTGTGTAGCGTGGATCGACACCTACCACCGTCCCAAATTTATAGTCGCAATACTGGTTGAACCTACCGTGCGAAGCATTGAGCATGGCTCGGTTCAGACCTGCCTTCGCACTAACGTTCTTGCCGGGGTTCTCTGCCGTGCCTTTCGCAGATGTCGTCATGTTTTTCAACTTCAAATCCTCGCGGACTAACGCCTCCGCACGGTTGGCAAGAAACCTGCTGTTTTGGTGGGCTTGATTCTTGCGACAATTCTTCTGTTTACGCTTCCACTTGGCGATCTTCCGCTTGGTTACTCGTCTGCGATTTGATCCTTTCTGCTGACGCGCCAACTTGCGCTGGTATCGCCGTATGCGTATCTCTTTCTTGTCCAACTTGGGAACATCCAGCATCCCCCGTTCGCCGGTCGTGTCCGTCCATGCTGCGTTGTACGTATTCAAGTCAACGCCAATCGCAACACCGTTCTCTGTGCGCCTGGGTGCATCAATCTCATAGCATACAGACACTTTCCAATACCTCCCCGCTTTCTTCACCGTAGCCCGAATCGGTCTACCGTCTGGATATGGATTGCCACCTTTTCGGCGCATCTGCATCCATCCAACCTTCGGAATGAACAACCGCCCGTCCTTGATCTTTACGTTCTCCGGGATCGTGAAGGATGGACGCTTGCCGTATCTGGAATGGAACTTCGGATGCTTGCGGACTCCCTTGAAAAACCCCTGCCACGCGTCCGCTTGATGCTTGAGCGAATATCTGACTATCGCGAATGAGTACTCTGAGAGCCAGTCGATCTCCTTCCTCAATTGCGTGAACTGCTTGCCAAGCGAGAAAAACGAAATGGAAGGCTGTTTGCCATCGGATTCCTTTGCCCGCTTGTATTCCTCTTTGTTCTTTGCAAGAAAGTAGTTCCAGACGAACCTACATGCGCCTGCTATACCTGCGAGTTTCCTTGCTTTTGTGCGTGAACCTGGAAGCAACCGGTACTCAACTCCGCGATATTCCTTATCTTGTGCCTCGTCGGGCATGGTATCACTCGTGATGATGTCATGGTAAGCAACGGACAGGATGGCTGCCCTGTTCCACTGCGTCTGACATGAATATAGGCGATTTTGGGGATGGGCCTTCAAGTATCCTATATAAGTCCCTGATGGATCTACTGATCAAAGAATGATACAGAATCCACAGACAAGGTGCCGATACGGAGTGTATCTCCCAATTCGGTATCCCAGCGTGGGCGGATCGTGGCAGCTTCTGGCATCCAGGCGATGGGTTCAGCGGGAACGTAGGGATGGATCATGCCACCATCCCAGATACCATTTCGATTACTATCAATGAAAGCACGCAATTGATAGGTGTTTTGCGGAAGATCGCCAAACATGAATGCGCCGGTTGAATCTGGGTGAGTAGTCGAAATCACCAGACCATTTGAATCCGTAAGTATAACTACGACACTGTCTCCAGGTGGAGTTACAATACCACTAAAGCTTCCGAGTTCGCGAGGTCCCAGCCGTTTGAAGTATCGAACCCGGGCGCTGTCTGGATCCGACACGGCGATGCGATACACCTGTGCTGGGTCATCCAGAGATAGCAAATTATAACTCGTTCCATTGGAAGAGGGGCTTTCGAAGCTCACAAGTGTTCCGGTTGAATCCTGAACAGTCACCAGACTGTCCAGAATCGGTGGAGTAAGCGGCCGATTGAAGACAACCGTCGGTGTTTCCCAAGGCGCCAATTCATATGTATCTTCCGTACTGGTTGGCAGAAACCGTTCGAAACGAGGTTCAATTTGCTGCATGCGTGTACTTCCCGCAAAATAAAGGGTCTCTATAAATGCGGTATTGTCGCTAGAGTCCTGCACCGAAGCGTCTGGAAGAAGCGCATAGGAGCGTTCTTGCAGTGCATCAGTCATCAGATATACTACGCGCGTATCAGTGTCCAGTTGATAACTGGAATGCACTGCGACGGGTGTATTATCAACTGAATCTGTGATCGCCCAAGATTCTCCCAACAGATCAGACAGGATGACACTTTCACTAAACCGGACCTCAACCAGTCTGTTTGAAGTAGCGCGCACTCGTTCTATGACAGGTCGTACCGTGTCCACTTTTGTGGACACCCAGTCTAAAAATTGTTCAATTGTATCAGGAGTGGCTTTAATCGATGGGTTTGGCGGAACGGCAAACTGTTCGCCATCATCCGCTATGAGGTTACGGTTGGCGTCCTGTAGTCCCAAGATGAAAAAATCAGACTCGCGTACATTTCTGAGTCCAAATTGCCCGTCAGAATCAGTTTGTGTCTGGTATGCTGGTATTCCATTAACTTCTTCACCGGGGTTGAATACAAGAACTGGTAGACCGGCGACGGGTTTGCCTTTTGTGGGATCAATCACGCGACCATACAATCTCCCCTGGTCAATCACGGGCCCAGTGGCAAAAGCAAAGGACAGTGGACGGGTAAGCCGAACCCCCTGCCAGTCTCTAAACTCATCGTCAAGTGTAGCCACGTAAGTGGTAGAGTCTCGCAGTGGTTCGGCAAATTGTATAGTAACTGACCTCTTACGCCACCTCATACGCAAGCGGCCTTGAGGTGCTGGGGTGATGGATAGTGCACGTACAAAGGAAGCCTGGTTCACGTACTCCGAAAAAGTCAATTTTAGCTGGATTGTCGGAGGGACATTGACTGATTCGTGTGCGGGTTCCACAGATACGAGCTGGGGTGGAGTCTCATCGCGTGGACCTCCCGTCGGAGGACGAGGCTCTGCGCAGCCACAGACCAGAATCATTCCTGCGAGTACTATACTACGGGTCAACACGTTTGCTTCTCAGATTGAAAAACAGAAATGCAGCCAATCCTGTCGCTGCGGCCAATATGACAGGTTCCAGGTATCGGCGAATCCAGCTTTCCGGGGGGAGCTCTGCTTGAGTTTCCGGGTAGGCAGGCGACTCAAGCTGTTCAACAATGCCCTTTGGAATCCTGTCCGAGAAGGCTCGTTGGCAGGAGTCATGCACAAGGAACTCTCCATCCTTTCCTAGGAATGAGTAACGGAGATCCAGTTCTGCCGAACGGGAAAGCGTTCTGCGGCCCGCTCGCGTGTAGGTAATGGTGGCCCTGGAAATTTCCCAGGAAAGTGAATAGTTAGGCTTTGATGTTCGAAGAGAGTCGGTGGAAAAGAGTTCAGTACCTTGCTGCTGCCAATGTTGAATCAGTGCACTCGTCAGGTAGGGGAGGTTTGAGGGAGGAACCAGAGTAAGGGAGTCTGCCGCGTGGGGGACATTTCCCAAACACTCAAGGCCCAAATTCTCGAATAGCTGTGCGTTTGTAGTCAACTCTTGTGCGGACGACACAAGTACGGGAATAAAGCTCCAGCAACCGGCAACCAGCAATCCGACGATTGTTTTCATCAATCAATGTTTACGCAATTCAGAAACTATATGTCGGGCCTCGGGGAGTATTAATTTTTCCATTGCCAACACAACGGCTTTAGGCGAGCCCGGAAGAGCAAATACGACTAAGCTACCGTAAATCCCGGCAATCGCTCGGGATAGCATGGCCTTACTGCCGACCTGTTGCCAGGAAAGCATGCGAAAAAGTTCGCCGAAGCCCGGCAACGTTTTGTCCAGCAGTGCACTGACGGCTTCGTAAGTTTGATCTCTGCGGCTTATGCCCGTTCCACCACTTAGGCACAACACATCTGCTGACCCGGATTGGGCACGAATAACCTCCTTTATTATTGTCGGTTCATCCGGAATGATTGACTGTGAGGTTATCTCGTGGCCATCGTCTGTGATCAGGTTTGCCATTTTGAGACCACTTACGTCCGTGGTTTTCTTTCGTGTGTCGCTGACTGTAATCAGTGCGAACCGCAATATGGTGGGTGCATTGGATTCGTGACAACTCATTGATCCACAGCAGAATGTTCACCGAACCATCTAGGAGGGTCGTATCCGTGTTTTGCCCACGGATTGCATCGCATTAAGCGCCAGATGCCCAAGACTACCCCTTTAAGTATACCATACTGGTTAATGGCCTGAATGGCATAATTTGAGCATGAAGGTGTGTAGCGGCATGCATTGGGCAGATGCGGAGCTATCAACAACTGATAAGCCCGTATCGGTAATATGAATAACTTTCGCAGCATGCACTGGTATTAACTGCAATGTAGGGAATGCCTGTCCTACATCTCTTTTACATAAAGGTCCCCATTAACAATGAAGATCCATAAAATGGACAAACTTATAACCGCAAAGATGTCAGATGCGGTATTTACTAAAGATGGCCTCATACCAGCCGTTGTTCAGGACGTACGCACACATGAGGTATTGATGGTAGCTTACATGAATCGGGCTACATTGGCGCAATCGATAGAAACTGGCACCATGACGTATTGGAGTCGATCTCGGAAGTGCGTCTGGATCAAAGGTCAAACAAGCGGTCAGTTCCAAAGGGTAAGATCCATAAGATTAGATTGCGATGGAGACGCGCTGCTGTTTGAAGTGAAACAGGAAGGTAGTGGGGCATGTCATACTGGGGCTAGAACATGTTTCCACCGGAAGCTGGAAGCATGAATCATACCGATTGTTGGATATCCCAGGAGGATTAGATAAAGTAACAGCACCAGACGTCGGCATTTGCATGATATACGCGTGTTTACAGAACACGGTAGTTTGGTTATTCAAGTTGCGATAAAACAGGCAAATTATTGCTATTATTTTCTACATCTTTCCAGCGGGATTCGGCCGATTAGCATGTGGACGCATATCGTGTTTTTTCTACTCGCGGTCACAATGTTTGGCTGCATGATAGCCGATCAGCCGCTTGAACCTGACTGGATAGTTGATCAGGCGGATGTCTTGGAGGTGGAAGATGAGTATGCACTGATGAATATGTTGTCGGCTTTTTACGACAGTTCATCGGTTGCACTCGTGGGGGTAACCGTGGAATCCTTGCAGCAGCAGTCAATAGAGGCGTACACAGAGGCATTATATGCCTCTTGGGAACTAGGTGCACCAGAAACCAATAATGGCATTATGGTTCTCCTTGCCCCGATGGAGCGATTAGTTCATATTACTGTAGGTAACGGTATAGCATGGGAGCTGTCACCCCAGGTACTGGATTCGATCAAAATAGAGATGGCGACTTTTTTTGGTACGGGAGAGTATCGGGCGGGCCTTGAGTCGGGGTTCAGGTCGCTGATGACCCGGGCTGGTGCGCTGACCTGGAGTATTGACTACACGAGTATCTCCGATGCGCAGGCAGATTCGTCGAGCAGTATGGGACGTATCCTGATGACGGACTGTGTCATTGCGGGCTTTGAAGAGGATCTCGTGGTCGCCACGGACGACAAAGGCAATGAAATTCGATTAATTGTGTCCATGGATGTACCAATGCTGTCCGTGGAAGATGTAATAGGTTTTACAGGGCGTATTACGCAGACCACACCGCTACACGCACAAGTATTGAACCTGAGTATAGATTTTCCCTTCTGAAAACTGGGAACGCGTAGCAGGAGAAATACGACGGTTCTATCGGTTTTCGTGTAGATTGATTATTTGAATTTGATATGTATTTGGGTTGAATGTATCCAGAGGCGAGGAAGGGAGTTGGCGGAATTAGTCTTGGCGAACATGTTGTCTGCATTTTGGGAATACTGAGACTTAAGTTTTTGATTGATTTATTGCTGACTCCATCGATCAGGTTGTCTGCGGGGGGCAGCTTATTGAAGGAGGCCTTTATACATAGAACCAAGTTCTGACGAGATTAATGAAGGATATTAAATGTGTAAGTTTTTCATTATATTCAGTGCTTAGGCTCGGAGACTGGTGACAGCCTCCGTATTAACCATAAACCAAAAGTACAACGTAATAGTGGCAACAACAGAACAGCGTTTTCAATCTCTCTTGGAGCAGCACCTAGGTATTAGTGATCCAGATGCAATAAACTCCAGCGCCTCGGATCTCGGGATTAACTCGGTGGATGCCGTTTCTTTCCTGAAAGAGGTTTGCAATGAGTTTAATGTTAACATCACACCCGAGGACGCTGTAAACCTTGGGAGCATGCGAGCGGTTGTCGATCATATCGAGGCCGGTGGCTAGTCTCGGTTTGTGAGTAGGTCTTATTGTCTAGGTTGCCCTTTGGTGGTTCACCAAAGGGCACGGGGGTGGTGTCACCTGGCTATGGTCAGGGATGTCAGATTACCCAACGGGGTGTCTGGTCGCTCGTGTGCTGTTCGTATTGTGTACAAGGAGCCAGGGAAGTGCGCGCTAGGTATCGCTCATTTGGATTCCTGAATTACTTTATCAATGACTGATGAAGCCATCGCAGGAGCAAATGGCGGTTGAAGGCGGGAATTGGGTCATACCCCAGCCGAACTCTTCCCACGAGGTGCGCATGCGTGACGATTCCTTGGTCGTTATCCGCCGCCACGGGAATCCAGCAGGTCCTCGCCTTGTTTTGAGCCATGGAAATGGTTTCGCGGTAGATCTGTACTATCCCTTTTGGGCGCTCTTTCTCGAGGACTTTGACGTTATAGTATATGATCTCAGAAATCACGGCTGGAATCCTGTTGGGGATGTGAAATACCACAATCTTCCGACATTTGCGCAGGATCTTGAGTTGATTCTGGATGCGGTTGACCTTCATTTTGGCAGTAAACCGCGAGTAGGGATTTACCACTCTTTGACAGCTCTTGTAGCTGTACAACCTCACATTAGACCGAATCTGTTCTCGGGTCTTGTTCTCTTTGATCCTCCCATCTGCAAGGGCGGTAGAGGTTATGCTGAATTTGAGGCAGCAGCAATTCGTAATGCCGGGTTGACCCGGATGCGTGCCAATAAGTTTCCAACCAAGGCTCATCTTGCAGAGATTATCCCTTACCTGCCGAGTTTTCAGTGGGTTCTTCCTGGGGTTTTTGAACTCTTGGCAGAAACCACATTACGCGAATCTGCAGATCACGAGGGGTATGAACTGTGCTGTCCGCCCGAGTATGAGGCACGAATCCTGGAATTCGCGGGGAGCTTTGCAGTGCTCGCAGACTTTGATCACATCCGTTGTCCAGTAAAGGTTCTCGGAGCTGACCCCACATTACCGTATTCCTATCTACCTACGTTTGACCTAAGCTATATTGTTAAGGTGGACTACGATTTCTTACCTGAATCGACACATCTTCTTCAGCTCGAAAAGCCTGCCCAATGTGCGAAAGTCGTGGTTGAGTTTCTCAGAAAGTACAACCTCATGAAGCCTTGATTGAGGTGGAATAGATTTGTATATCTGAGTGTACGCTGCAACACAAGGACGGCATTATTGAATTGCCACTGCAGATAGTCCAGGTGATAACGATCTACAACATGTCCGACGCAACTGTCGTTTTTGCACAGTATGGCCGGAATCGAGTCCTTCGGCAGCTTAGCATCCTTTTGCCGCTCTCGGCCAAATGTGATTCTCCAACCTATAAAAACGGCCCTATGCGAGCGTGTGTGATATCGAAGAGTCGGTCCAATAATGGGAGTTATGCCAATAGGCTGTAAGGGCCATCGCCCCACGAAATCCATTATTGTCCTCCCAAAATCGTGCGAGCAAAACCCGTGCCTCCAACCGCTGAAAATGCATTTGAAGAGCTCTGCTGATCTCTGATCTTGGGACATTCCCCCGTAAATTTGAGCACTGTACAGTCTCATAGCGGTGGTTGCGTTATCTTGCATTTAATCCAACACCAATAGCGTCTAGAGGTGGACAGAATGACTGTTCGCGTGAAAGCAACTTCCTAGGCTACTGCGTAGTAGATTTATTTGGTCGTCCAGCAAACTGATTGGATGATTTTCAATGTTGATTAACTGAGTTTCTGGAGAGATGAATCAGGACAAAGCTCCCCTTGCAATTGTAGGAATGGCATGCAAGTTTCCAGGTGCCGCAAGTATCCAGGATTATTGGCATTTGCTTGTTTCCGGCCAAAATTCTGTGATGGATATCCCGAAAGGGGCGGGAAATAGGCGCGTTGACGTGATGTTTGCAGACATCCCGAATCTGCCTGATGCATGCCGCTTCTGCTCATACCTCGATGATATTGAGCAGTTTGATCCGCAATTCTTTCGGATTTCACCTGTTGAGGCCAACTGGCTAGATCCACAGCAACGCATGATGGTGGAAACCAGCTGGCGGGCCCTTGAAGATGCAGGAATAGATCCACTTGGCCTGAAGGGTAGCCTTACAGGGGTATATACCGGGATCAGTAATTATGAGTACAGGATGCGGATTGTGGAATCCAATCATAAGCCTGTGGATGCGGCTTCCAGTCTCTACGCGATGTCTGGAACCAGTATGAGCGGTCCAAATGGGCGCGTATCTTTTTTTCTGGGTCTTCGGGGTCCATCAAAAGCGATAGATGCTGCATGTGCCTCGTCTCTGGTTGCAGTGAACGACGCGGTATCTGATCTGCAGCGGGGAAAGACTGATATGGCCATTGTTGGTGGAGTACAGAATATTTTAAGTGGTCATGTATTTAAGATTCGTGCTGATGCGGGAATACTCTCCCCGGACGGACAATGTAAAGTGTTTGATGCATCGGCGAATGGTTATGTACGGGGCGAAGGATGCGGGGTTGTTGTATTGAAGCGTCTGCAGGAAGCCGAGGCAGATGGCGATAAAATCTGGGCAGTGATTAGGGGTTCGGCGGTAAATCATGGAGGAGACAGTGTGGGCATGACCGTTCCGCACATTCCTGCTCTTGAGCAGGTGATGGGCCAGGCACTCAGGGATGCGGGGGTCACCGCGGCGGAAGTGGATTATGTGGAAGCGCACGGCACAGGGACATCCGTAGGCGATCCCATTGAGCTCGAAGCAATGTCAACTGTTTATGGTCAGGGGCGAGCGCCGGATCGGCCGCTGCTCGTGGGATCAGTGAAGACCAATATTGGTCATCTTGAATCCGCTGCCGGGATTGCTGGCTTGATCAAAGCTGTACTTGTTCTGCAACGTGGAGTCATTCCAAAGCATTTACATTTTCATAACCCCACGCCGGCTGTTGACTGGGATAAGATGAACCTGCGCGTGACTTCGGAGATGATGGATCCTCCGGCGGCCAATGGGAGACCACGCATTGCGGGCATCAACTCTTTTGGAATATCTGGCACCAATTCCCACATCATATTGGAGGAATACCTTGCCAAGAATGGAACGTCAAATGACCAGAATCGGGTAATAAATGTACCCCAAACTGTGTCAGCATCAGGGGAGCGTGAATCCCCATTTTCCGATGGAGAGGTTACTCCGCAGCGACCGGTACGACTACTTCCCCTATCTGGCAAATCCCCGGCCGCCTTGCAGTCAATCGCGGGGAATTATGTGCAGTGGCTGGATGAGCGCGGGCAAGAAGTTACACTGAATGGCTCAGCAGCAGCGCCATTATTCGCAGACATGGCGTGGACGGCGGCGATGGGGCGAAGTCATTTTGAGTATCGCTCCGGCATAGTTTTTCACGATGAGGTATCCCTGAGACAGAAGCTCACAGCACTTGCTGATTCTGCTGAAAACATCCGTCCTCAAGCCGCAACCAAAATAGCGTTTGCTTATACCGGACAGGGAAGTCAGTGGACCGGTATGGGGCGCGCGATCTATGAATGCGAACCGGTTGCACGGGCGGTGTTTGATCGATGCGAAGCAGTATTCCAGGCAGAGCGAAAGCTCTCGCTGTTGGACGCTATTTTTGGACTACCGATTGTGATTTAAGCAATACCGCGTGGGAGCAGCCAGCTCTTTACGCGTTGGAGTGTGCACTTACCGCCCTTTGGGCAAGTATAGGAATTCAGCCCTCTGTGGTGATTGGACACAGTGTTGGGGAGTTGGCGGCTGCGCAGGCGGCCGGGGTATTCAGCTTAGAAGACGGGATGCGGTTTGCGATCACACGAGGTGCTCTGTTTGCAGAGACAGATCCTGGTGCCATGGCTGCTGTTTTTGCCCCCCCAGGGCAGGTAGCCTCCGCGGTTGAGGAGATAAACGCATCAACACCGGGTATTGGGTTGAGCGTTTCGGCGAATAACGGTACGCACCAGGTTGTTAGTGGCCCGATCCCCCGGATCCAGTCGATCATCGAACATTTTGAATCCGAGGGTATCCGAGTCAAACGTCTGAATACGTCCAAGGCGTTTCACAGTGCGATGATGGAGCCGGTCTTGGATACATTGGAAGCGTCTCTGAGTGAGATTGCGATCCAGGCTCCTTCGCTGAAAGTAGTGAGCAATTTAACAGGGGAAGTGGTGGGGTCCGGTCAGACTCTTGATGGTGCTTATTGGCGGCGGCATGGTCGCGAAGCGGTCGCGTTTGCATCGGGTGTTCAAACACTTTCGGAGCTCGGGGTTGATCTGATAATTGAAATTGGTCCGCGTCCGATTCTGACCAATATGGTGGCGCTGGCTTGGCCGGAGTCTCAGACGCCGCCGTTCATGATTTCAAGCCTCCAGGTGCCCTCAGGTGATATACCGGAGGATGCGGCGACGAGTGATTTTCAACAGGCCGTTGCTCAGGCGTACCAAGCGGGACTGATCATTCAATTTGAGGGACTCTTTGCGGGCGAGGTTCGGCGGCGTATTCAGTTGCCGGGCTATCCGTTCCTGCGTGATCACTACTGGATCAAGGAGTCAAAGAGGCGCGGTTTTAGCGCTGGCGATCATCCCCTATTGGGTTCGCGGCGTGATTTTGCGAGTGGCGAAGTGGCGTACGAAACGGAGGTCTTCCGATCAAGTCCGAATTGGCTGCAAGATCACCAGGTGTTCGGCCGGGTCATTGCCCCTGGTGCACTCTATGGTGCCATGGCAGCCTCGGCATGTCTCACCGAAGGGAGCGGATTGGTGATCGTGGAAGACATGCAGTTGCATAACGCACTAGTGTTTCCAGAGCAATAATCCAGTGATAGTGAGGACGATGATGGGCGGGAAGTGCAGATTCTTATTGCTCCTGCGGAGGCCGAAAAGCCCCAACGCATACAGATATTCAGTCGGGGAGACGGAGAGGATTGGGTGATGCATGTGGAGGGCAGCTTGTCTTCGGCTACCGCGATGCCGGAAGAAAGTGGCCAGGTTAATCTGGAAGATCTGAGGGCCGGGATGTCTACTGGAAGTGCTTCATCTTACTACCAGGCAAGAGCCGACACGGGAATTGACCTGAGATCCTCCTTCCGCACACTCAAGAGGTTTTGGTACAAACCCGGTGAAGCAGTAGGGGAAGTGTCTTTCCCTGACACAATTGAAAGTAATGAGTTGGAAATTCACCCTCTGATTCTGGATGGGTGTTTCCAGGTTGAAGCTGCCGCACGTAACCCGGGCGGAGTTGAAGGGGAGACGACTTATCTACCATTTGGCTGGGATCGCCTCTGGTTATCAGGACGACTGCCGAACAATGTAGTTTGTCATGTCAGAATGAATGAGGTCTCAAAGGGGGCAAAAGAAAAATCAGGTTCCACCGCGGAGATAATGAGCGCCGAATTGCGCATTTATGACACGGATGGTACTCTGATTGGTGGATTGAGCGGGTATATTGTGAAGCGTGCGACCCGGGGAGCGTTGCTTTCCGCGGTAGAAGATATTGATGATCTTCTGTACGAAATTCTCTGGCGTGAAAGTCCTTTAGTTCCGGCAGTACTGTCGGCAGAATTTCTTCCATCCCCGGGAACGGTTGCGGCGAGTTCTGGCCTTCTGTCAGCGTATTTGAGCGAAGAAGGGGTTCAACCCGAAGAGAGGAATGCTCTCCTGGATGATCTGGAACGGTGGTCTCGCTCGCGTGCGCTCGCAACTTTGGAGGAACTGGGGTGGAAGCGTAAGCAAGGGGAAATCATAGAATCGGAGGTTTTACGGAAACGCCTGGGTGTCATTTCAGATCACGAGCGCGTCTTTCGTCGAATGCTTGAGATGCTGGCCAAGTCCGGAATTGTGGAGGAGATAGATGGCTCCTTTGTTGTCAGGATTGCATCTGGAGATGCATTGCCCGACGAAATGCCGGTAGATCTTGAAGAGTTTGCAGATGGAATGGCTGAGCGGTTTCCTCACGGTACAACCGAGGTCGGGCTCTTTCGGCGTTGTGGAACTGCCTTGGGCGAAGTGCTTCGTGCTCAGAAGGATCCACTGACACTGCTCTTCAGTAGCGGAGATCCGACTCCAGGAGATCTGTACCTCAAAGCGCCGGTGGCTCGAGCGGCAAACCGTATTCTAAAAGAAACGGTATCTGCGCTTGTAAGCGAATTACCGGCCGAGCGCCACCTTAGGATCATTGAGGTTGGTGCGGGCACAGGCTCTGCCACTGCCGCGATCCTTCCCGAACTCCCAGAAGGGCGTTTTGACTATATGTATACCGATATCTCGGCGGGCTTCTTTGCGGAGGCGGAAGCACGATTTGGGGGTAAACCAATGGAATACCGCCCGCTAAATATTGAAAATGATCCTGTAGCGCAGGGCTTTGAGATGCACAGCTACGATTTGCTGATTGCCTCCAATGTGATACATGCCACTCGATATCTTCATGAGACGCTTGAGTACTGTCGGGATCTTCTCGCACCGTCTGGTCAATTGGTAGCGCTTGAGAACCTGAGTGGGCAGGGCTGGATGGATCTGACGTTCGGGCAACTGGACGGCTGGTGGCGGTTTGCCGATGACTACCGTCCTCACCATGCTTTGGCCAGTCCGGCAGTATGGCGGCGTGCACTTAGCGATGCAGGTTTTGGTGAGGTGGAGATCCTGGGAATTGAGGAAACTGATGCAATCAGAAGACACGACAAGGGGGTGATCGTAGCCCAAGGTCCCACCGAAATACAGGAGCGTACCGGTGTTTGGGTACTGGTGGCCGATCACAATGGGACCGCCCAATGTCTTGCAGAAGACTTGGTCAGCAATAACCAGACAGTTGTACTCGTGGATGCTCGTGTAGCAGACTCCAAGAATTCCGCCCTTGAATCAGAGGAACCTGGAATGATCCAGGTCGCCATCGACATTAGTTGCCGGGAATCGTGGGAAGAGTTGCTGCGAAGCGTTTCCAAAGATTTGCCGCTGAAGGGAGTTGTGCATCTTGGCGCACTTGATGGCGCAGGTCCAAATGCTTCAACCGATGAGATGGCGCAGGATACCAGGCGAATCGTGGAGAGTGCGCTGGTACTGGTACAGGCAGTAATAGACACCAACGTCTTACCGGACAAAGGCATCTGGTTTATTACTCGGGGTGCCCAAGTGCTGGAAAGGGAGTTCACAGGCCAGATAGCTGGTGCGGCATTATGGGGATTCGGTAAGGGTGTATCCCGGGAATTGACGCATCTGCAGACAAGAATGATTGACCTGGATCCAGCCGAAACTGCCGCAAAACCCGATCTGGTGACGGAGCTGCTCAACCCTGACCATGAAAATCATATTGCCTATCGAAACGGACGACGAAACGTAGCACGTCTGGCGAGAGAGAATGCTGGCTTGGAACGTCTCAGTTTTCCGGATGACGTTCCTTGGGTGCTTGCCCCAGATCCAGATGGCGTAATTGAAAACATCCACGTCAAGACGCTGTCTAATCGGGGATTGGAGCCGAAAGAAGTTCGTGTCGCAGTCAAGGCCGCCGGTCTTAATTTCTGGGACGTATTTCGTTCTCTCGCATTCATTCAAGAGGGAAATCTCGGCAGGGAGGTATGTGGAGATGTACTGGAGATAGGCTCTGAGGTGACAACTGTTTCGGTTGGTGATCACGTAGTTGGGCTGGGGTTTGGTGCATTCGCAGCGGAAATGGTGACACATGGAGAACTTGTAGCGCGTGCACCAGAGGGGTTCTCTGTATCGGAAATGGCTACGGTGCCGAGTGCTTTTGTTTCAGCTGCGCTGTCATATGAGTTCTCGGGCTTGGAGGCTGGTGATCGGGTGCTGATTCATGCCGGAGCAGGTGGTGTGGGTTTGGCAGCCATTCAGTTGGCTCAGGCCGTAGGGGCCGAAGTTTTTGCAACGGCAAGTGCCCCAAAGCAGAAATACCTGCGTTCGTTAGGGGTGGAGCATGTATTCAATAGCCGTGATACACTTTTCGGAGCAGAAATCCTTGAGGCTACAGATGGTGCGGGAGTTGATGTAGTACTGAATAGTCTTACGAGCGAGGGTTTCATTGATGCGAGTCTGTCATGCCTTGTTCAGGGAGGTCGATTTGTAGAATTAGCAAGACGGGATATTCTGAGTGAAGAGGAGATGGCGGCCGTACGCTCAGATGTGAAATACGCCATTCTTGAACTAGATGTACTCAAAAAAACAGACCCCGAGTGGGTTGGCCGGGTTCTTAGGAACTTACTGAAACAATTTAGCGAAGGGAGTCTAGCGCCCATTCGTCATAGCAGATGGCCGCTGGCCGAAGCGAGTGCTGCTCTGCAGTTCATGCGGTCCGCCCGCCATCTTGGCAAGATTGTAGTCACGACATCAGCCCTAGTTAGGGGGCAGTTAAGAGGGGAACGAACATATTTGGTTACTGGCGGTCTGGGAGGAATTGGGCTTGCTGTCGCAAACTGGTTGGCGGATCATGGAGCAGGCGCCATCGTGCTGAATGGGCGGCGCCCACCGGAAGGGGAGGCACAGGAAGTAGTTGATGCATTGCAAGCGCGTGGCGTTACTGTGCGAGTAGCTCTTGCAGATGTGACGGATCTCGCCGCGGTGGACAAAATGCTTGCGGATATACGGCAGGAATTGCCGCCCCTTGCCGGAGTAATCCATAGTGTAGGTGTATTATCAGATGGTGCTCTAGGAAATCAGACTTGGGATAGGTTTGAGCAGGTATTATGGCCCAAAGTAGTAGGTGCATGGCATTTGCATCATGCTACTGCAGATTGTGATCTGGATTTGTTTGTTCTTTTTTCTAGTCGCGTAGGGGTCATGGGGAATCCGGGACAGGCAAATCACGCGACTGCGAATGCATTCCTGGATCAGCTTGCTGCGCATCGGCGTGCGATTGGACTTCCAGGTCAGGCAATTGCCTGGGGGGCCTGGTCGGAAATTGGCGAAGCTGCGGAACGAAAGGAGAGTATTGAGGAACGGAGGGCTGCACTTGGTGGCCGCTGGTTCACTCCACAGCAGGGTATCAAGGCGCTTGATAAACTGGTGCGTGCAGATGTAACGCATTCTGTGGTCATGGCGATGGACTGGGAAGTTTTTCAGAAGGCTAGTGAGGATCGGCCGGCTATACTGGGTGATCTGCTTCAAGACACTTCTGAGGAAGATGCCGATACGACAGTCTTTCTGGAAGATCCCATATCCCAGTTGCGCAGAATGCCGGCAGCGGAACACAAGGATCTGCTCATATCCTTCCTCCAGCAAGAGTTACAAGCAGTCTTGCGCTTGCCGAGTGCTCCCTTGTCTACTGTGGGATTTTTCGACTTAGGGATGGATTCATTGATGGCCGTTGAACTACGGAATCGGCTTAATCGCGCATTTGCTGACGAGTATGTTGCATCAAATACAGTGGTATTTGACTATCCGGACATCAACATGCTGGCGGAGCACTTGGCCGATGAATTAGGATCACTCGGTCCTGCTCCCGCCCCGCTGCAGCTCGTTACACAACAGCAACCAGTTGTGCGGAACGAGGAGGACGGCATTGCAGTGATCGGAATGGCGTGTCGTTTTCCTGGCGCACCGGACATTGAGGCATTTTGGGAATTGCTTGAATCCGGGGGCAATACCGTTTCGGATGGACGCAGTGATTCTGGTCCATGGGAGGGGGTAGCGGGGGATCCTACTGCTGAGGATCCTATCCTGAGACTGGGATCATTTCTGGATGGGTTGGATCAGTTTGATGCAGGTTTCTTCAATATCCGTCCGATTGAGGCCCGCGGCATGGATCCGAGGCAGCGTATGCTCCTGGGGACCAGTTGGCAGGCCCTTGAAGATGCTGCAATGGATCCCGATTCCCTCAGGCACAGCCGAACGGGAACGTATATTGGCATGGCAGCCAGTGAATACCGTGATTTGATTTCGGGAAGCGATCAGGAGTACAACTATCTCGGCACTGCAGGAAGTGTCGCTATCGGACGTGTCGCTTTTCTGTTGGGGTTGATGGGACCAGTTGTGGCGGTGGATATGACCTGTGCATCTTCTTTGGCTGCAATTCATCAGGCAGCTTCCGATCTCAAATCTGGAGATGTGGATCTTGCTCTGACGGGAGGTGTCCATGTGGTTCTTTCTCCTGCGATCAATAGGTTTATGGCCGAGTACGGCATGCTATCGTCAAGCGGAAATTGCCGGACATTTGATGCAAGTGCAGATGGATTTGTTCGGGGAGAGGGTTGCGGCGTTGTAGTTCTTAAGCGACTAAGTGATGCCGTGTCCGATGGGGATCGAATATGGGGTGTCATCCGTGGTTCTGCATTGAATCAAAATGGCCCGAATGCATCGCTTACGGTACCGAGCGGTAAGGCACAGAAGCAGGTGCTGGAAGATGCGCTTCGTCGGGCTGGTATTCCGCCTTCTGAGATTGACTTTCTGGAAGCACATGGAACTGGTTCCCAATTGGGAGATCCGATTGAAGTGAACTCAGTTGCTTCCGTATATGGTAGGGATCGTGAAGCAGATCGCCCGCTTTTACTTGGAACGGCAAAGACCAATATTGGGCATCTTGAGTCAGCGGCGGGAGTTGCGGGTCTCATTAAAGTGTTGTTAGCAATGGAGCGGAGAGTGATCCCGAAGCATTTGCATTTTGAGGAGCCGAACCCGCATGTGGAGTGGGATCAATTGCCGGTTAAAGTCACATCGGAGAAAATAGACTGGCCAAGCCGATCTGACCGGCCACCGCGGGCGGGAGTCAGCGCTTTTGCAATTTCAGGGGCGAACGCCCACGTTGTGGTTGAGGGTTACAGTGTGTCGGGCGATACGGGAATTCGTGTTCCTATAGGTTCGCCAGAATATATTGCTGTTCCCGATCTGAAGATGGGAGTAAACCTACCAGATCCCGTAGATGAAGATCTGCGGCGTATGAGGGTTCTGCCCCTATCTGCGAAATCAAACGAGGCACTACGAGCATTGGCGGGAGGATACCTTTCCTGATTGGATGAGCATTTCAAAAAGCCGTCCGAAAAGAACTCAGACGCGTTGTTATCAGATATGGCCTGGACGGCAGCAGTGGGAAGGAGTCACTTATCTCATCGTGCCGGCATTGCTTATGATGATGAACAGTCACTGCGGAATGGACTGATGAGCGTCGCTAGCACGAATGGAAGATTACCCTTGCCTGAAATAGCTCCAAAGGTGGCATTCGTCTTTAATGCAGAGGAGACTTTAGGACTTGAAATGGGAGGAGAATTGTATCGTAGCGAGCCAGTCGTGCGTGCAGTCCTTGATCGGTGTGATGAGCTACTTCAAGGCGAACTCGGAGGCTCCCTACTGGATGTGATGTTTGGTCGTTCAAGTAATCTTTCGGACTCGGAGGTATGGCGGTCCCCAGCCGTTTTTGCCCTCCAATGCGCCCAGGTTGCGCTATGGGAGAGTGTCGGGGTTTCTCCAGATGTGGTCTTTGGGATCAATACGGGGGAGCTAGCAGCTGCGTATGCAGCCGGTGTTTTGAAGCTTGAGGATGGACTGGTCCTCGCGGCGCGGTGCACTGAACTGATGGATGGAAATCTCGACAACGGGAATGCCCAAGCCATCCCGGAAGAGGTATCCTTCGCACCACCATCCACCCACGTGGTTAGTGGTGCGACTGGCCTGCAGGTAAGCCCCGAGATATCTATGGATGCGGCGTATTGGGCCCGGCAGGCGCGTTCACCCGCGGCACTTGGCAAATGTGTTACGACCATTGCGAAAATGGGGGTGACTGCCGTAGTGGAAGTTGGTCCTGACATGCTCTTGAAGTCAAAGATTCTTGCAGATTGGCCAAAGGTCGCACAGCAGACAACGAATGGTATACAGGTGCCGATTGTGCTGGCAAGCTTCAAGAGACCGCGAAATGGCTCAACCGACGAATCTATGGGGAGTAGTTTTTCTCAATCCGTTGCAAGGTTGTATGAGGCAGGTCTCAATCTGAATTTTTCAGGACTGTTTGCCGGAGAAAAGAGGAGTCGAATCTCGCTGCCCAGTTATCCTTTCCAACGCGAACACTATTGGTTCAAGACCGGAGCTTCTCCAGTGTCTCAGTAGCTCGTTGGTGAGGTACCCATTTAAGGATCTTGTCTCCAATATTACTTGTGCCAGCACAGGTTCTCTCTGTTATCATGTTTGAGTATCAAGTATTGCCAAGCGCACGCCAAAAGGATCCTTGGTTGGGGAATCAGGCTAGTCCTGGACTTCAAGATTTCTGGTGGGAATTTCAGTTACATACTTTCACTTGTTAATGATAGTGCAGGTCGTTGGGGACAAAGGGGAAATCTCATCAGTCAACAAGTTGTTGTTGGCTGGTCACGAGTATGTATACTTGTGTTTATCGTGCAGTCCTCCAAGATTGGGAATGCCTTGTGGGCCAGTTAACGTAAATTGCAAAGTATAGGGGGTCAAGTCAGGCTTTGGCCAATATGCTCTACCACGGCCGACTTTGAACGATCCGTGATTAATCTCATATGGCGCAAGACAATTCAAAATGAATCGACGCGAATTCACCCAACTTACCGCTCAGGCCGCAGGCGTGAGTCTGTTTTCGGGAAACATTTTTATCAAGCAGACTGAACCGGACGAGATCATTGGTCACGGTGACCACCGTTACCGTGTGCATAGGAATTGGGGGCAGCAGGATCCAAGCCTCGTGCCCGTAAATAACTGCCACGAAATGGTCCAGGATAGCGCGGGGCGTCTGATCATGATTGGAGATGAAACACGCAATAACGTTTTGATTTATGACAGGTCCGGCAAGGTACTTGATACCTGGGGCAGTGCGTATCCTTATGGGCATGGCCTGACGCTATGGAATGCTGGCGGAGAGGAATTCCTGTTCATCTGTGACAACGGTTTCGACGGAAACCCGCAGGTTGTCAAGACCACGCTGGATGGTCAGGTAGTCCTTAGGCTTCCCCATCCACATGAAGTTGGAGCGTATGCGGAGTCTGACGCCTATCATCCAACAGAAACCGCTGTCGGACCGAATGGGGACATCTACGTGGCCGATGGTTACGGTTCGCAATGGGTTCTCCAGTTTAACGCCGTGGGCGAGTACATTCGAAAGTTTGGGGGTAGGGGGGACGAGGATCATCAGTTTCAAACAGTGCACGGTGTGTGCGTAGATCTGCGTGATCCAGGTAATCCATCTCTGATATGCACGAGTCGGGCGCACAATGCCTTTAAGCGGTTTTCTCTCAACGGAGATTATCTCTCGACGATCTTTCTGCCTGGTGCATATGTGTGCCGTGCGGTGATTCACGGAGAGATGCTGTATTCAGGCGTGTGCTGGTCAAGACTCCGCTACCTAAATCAGACGCCTGATTCTGGATTCGTGACGATTCTGGACAAGAACGATCGCGTGGTTTCGAATCCTGGTGGAACCCCGCCCGTCTATGAAAATGGGGTTCTCCAGCTCATGTTGCAGGATGAGCCCATTTTCAACCACTGCCACGATGTTTGCGTGGACACAGACGAAAACCTGTATGTCTGCCAGTGGAACGCAGGCAAGACTTATCCTATCAAGCTGGAGCGGATTTAGCAGCCTTTGATGAATCGTACGTGCAGGCTGCGCGGGTTGTTGGCTTCAAAATGTGTCACCGTTCCCGTGGTTTTATCCGCCTCCATGCGGATGACAGGTACAAACCAGGTCTCACCCACAAAGACATGGTCAACCGCCTTTGTAAAAGTAAGTTTTTTACCGCGAGGATCACTTGCGACCAGTACAGTATCATGAGCATTAACTGAGTAGGATACGCCAAGCTCTTCGCTTGTGTAGCATCCTTCATACATAGACAGGCTCGTGTCCTCTGATTGGTAACGGCGTTCGGCATTTAATCCCTGTGTGGATGCATTTGTGACTGAACCCGAAGAATCGCGTGTGAATGTGATAGTCAGATTGAGTGCTGGAATGCGGAGGGAGTCTACACCAATTGGCTGAACAGGTACTGGTGGAGTGGGTGGCCAGTGAGTTGAAAGTGATTCCCCTCTGGCAATTATCTGCAGAACGGCTGCTTTCCCGAAGTCATAAACTCCCGTGTAGTCGCTTAGTGGAGGCACATCGTCCGCAGTGACGGTAGGTGGATTTGGCGGGGACATGAATGCATCCAGGTAGTGCTCTGCAATGCGCCGTGCCATGGTTGGGGCGTTCATAATGGCTGAATTGCTAAGCACAATGGCGGTGAACTCATAATCGGGTATTCGCAGGATTACGGTCCGAAAACCAGCCCATCCGCCCGAATGCGAGATTGTTGTCAATCCCCTGTAAGTCCCTCTGACAAGCCCGAAGCCGTAGGAAATCTCAGATCCATCGTTTAGCTGTCCCTGCGAACTCATCATGGCATGTACCGCAGGGGATCCTATTTTCTGGTCTTCAAGGTTTTGTACCCATTTCAGGAGGTCCTCAGTCGTCGTGTGCAAAGAACTTGATCCGAGGGCCATGAGGCCGTTACCAATTCGTCGAGGTTTACCGAATTGCGAAGTGTAGCTGATTACGCGCCCGGGTATGATCTCTTCGTGATCGTCCTGAAAATGCGTTCGTGTCATATCAAGCGGTGCAAATATTCTTTCCTCCGTGAAGGTTCGGAAGGATTGCCCGCTCAAACGCTCAATCAGCAATGCGAGGACAGTGTAACCTGAATTGGAGTAACTGTATTGCGTTCCAGAGACAAAATTTAATGTGCGCTGGTTCTTGATAAAAGTGGTGATTTCGTTCATAGAGATCACATCCTCCATGTTGCGTCCAGCCATCGCAAGCATTCCTGGCCAGTCTCGAAGCCCGCTGGTATGATAAAGGAGATGCCGAAGGGTGATTGTATGTCCAAAATCCGGCAACTCCGGCATATGCGTTCGGACATCATCATCAAGTGCGATCCTTCCCTCATCAACGAGAAGGGCAATAGCAAATGCACAGAATTGCTTCGATACCGATGCAACATCGAAAACGCTGGTAGATGTGATTGGTATACGGTGCTCCAGGTTAGCCATGCCATATCCCTCGTGATGCAGGACTGCCCCACGGTAAAGCACGGCTACTGCAGCCCCCGGACTTTTATCGGTATCCCAAGCCCTGAAAAGCTCATCTACCTGTGCGTAGGCTGGTGTCTGTACAACGAGAAACAGACAGATTAGTACACGAATCATTGATTCAACTTTTTAAACCAAACCTCCTGAGTACGACTGGATGAGGCGTTAAAACCGACTAGGCTATCCCCCTGTATATTGTAAGGGGTGCAGTTTTTAGTGTGTCGTACTGTGATTAAGA
>JAPPGC010000086.1 GCA_028875125.1 Bacteroidota bacterium
AAATAGGGGATAGGGAATCTCAGTAAAAAATCCACTACAATGTCGAACTTGCGTATATAGCGTACTTTGCCATCCCTGACGAGCAGGTCCAGAGCGGCAAGGGTCTCTTCTATGGGCGTGTTAACATCATAGCGATGAATCTGATACAGATCAATCGTTTCAACGCCCAGTCTGCGCAGGCTGGCTTCGCACGACTGGACAATATTCTTCCTTGAGAGTCCTCCAGAATTGGGGGCATCCCGAAGGGGAAAGAACACTTTTGAGGCCAGCACAACTTCGTTCATGTTGGCGTAGCGCTTGAGTGCGCGGTCTGTGATTTCCTCACTCACCCCATTGGAATAAATGTCGGCGGTATCAAAGAAATTGATACCGAGCTCAAGGGCGCGCCTGAAAAATGGCTGAGAGGCCTCCTCTTCCAACAGCCAGGGCTGCCAGGATTGATCTCCGAATGACATGCATCCAAGCGCAAGGCGCGAAACGGTGAGGCCTGTATTTCCCAAACGGGTGTATTCCATGGTAGAGCCTAGAATAAGGTGGTAAGATCGTCGTGGGTGGAGGTCCAACTTAATGTAGAAAAAGAGGATCGAAGATCTGAGATTTTCGAATTTTCTGCCATCTCTCCCGAAGAGGAGTTTCAAGTAGCGATAAAGGCGGAATCACGCCCAAAATCACTGCCACGCCAAATTGTATGGCGAACTTAGGTTAGGTCCCCATCCAAAGACGCCACAATTTTAGGTCATAGCACATTCTGTGATGGAAGTTCAGATTAGTGGCTGTGTCCGTGATGGGAGTGACTATCCTTGCTTTCTGACGTATTGTGAGAATGTGGGCTTCCATGATGGCTTTCGTGAAAGACGACGTGCAATAAGGAACCAGCCACGAATGCCTGAAAGTAGCTGCTGCCCACAAACTCATCGGCTAATATGCCAGAAAGAAAGAATCCGGTAGCAGTCGTCACCAATAGTCCTGCAATGCCGGCCATAGCGACGACCGTACCATAGCGAGGGTGCAAAATCCACCAGATCATAAGTCCCACGGCGAGGCGATGGATCGCTATGGGGAGTGTGGTGATTGGCTGATCCGTGTTCAGGCTAGCGCCTTCTAATAGGGCATGCAGAAAAAACCCAAGAAATCCTGCAACGATGGATAGTATTTCAGTTTTTTTGCAATACCGTGGGAGATATGTTCGACTGAAATAGGTATCAGAAGCCCTAACGCCATGGCTCCCACGAGAGACATAATGCTAATCGGTTTCCAACCGTCATGCGCAATCTGATGCCCGAAAACCTGAATCAAAACTAACAGGGGGACCACCACATACATACTTCGATCAAAGGCACGTGTAAGCTTGGGTTGGTCATGTAGTGCCGGGTACAGGAGTGCTCCTATCACTGGTGCACCTAGAGCGTAGAGAAGAGGGTCCATTCTAGCAGCCTGTGGATAAAGTCGAGGACTCTAGGAATTCAAGAAGGGGTGGTTCATATTTCGAGTAAGCGCAATGTTCAGATTTGACGGTGCGAAAGCCATGGCTTCCGCAAATTTGAGCGGTTGACCAAGGCTATCTATTTCAGTTTGGGAGGACTGGATCTTTACCCGGCAAGAGTTCGAAATAGACCTTTTCTCCAAAATAGTTGAAGATCCGCCAAGTTTACGCTCTATGTTCAAAATTGAGATCCCCTATAATTTAATATCGTTTAAGTCAATCTCCGTCTTCGGGAAAGATACGTAAGCGTACACTTTGTGCTTTATGTCATAATCGGGGTCCATCTCGGGTTTTGGCCCTAACACCCATATCCACTTCTCGGCCCCGGCTGGGAGGGTGTGCCCCCACAAGAGAGGATGCGCACATTGTAGGACATCTCCGTTCCAATATTGTCTTTCCACATCGGCAATTAGGCATACTCGCCCTTGCGCCCCAGCAAGCCAGGCTAAATGGCTCCTTACGACGCGTTGTGCAAAGGACGTTTTTTCACCATCTGAAGCCGGTACGAACTGGCAGGGCATTAGCGGCAGTTGAGACAGCACGTTTGCACTAATAATCAGGTCGAAACTTGAGTCCCATGGTCGGGTCGGGCGAACATCCAATGAGCGGTGTAAAAACACTCGTTCGGCTACGCCAGTGACATCCCCCTGAACAAGCCGTACGTTGTCATAATGCTTTACTTCACTGCGTGGTCCCTGCAAATGCACCACATCAAGAAGGATCACCTCTCGAAAGCGTGCACTAAGCTGAGCTACGGGAATGTCGTGAAGCGGCCCGGAGCCCACGACCAAAACCCGACCGCGGTCGGAGCACCGGTTGGCTGCTGCAACCATCAACTCGCGACAACGCAATATGTGATCCCGCCACTGAGACCGACACCGCTTTCCGCGTGCAGCCAGGCGTCGCTGTCCACTTACGTAGCCCATGCGGCGCGCGTAGCGCGGCACGCCAGTCCAATGGAATCCAGACATAAAGACGTGCTAATTGAAGTAATCTCTGCCTTCCACTCTCCGCATAATCTTCAAAAGGTCAATAAACTCGTTTTGATAGTACGTCTGCTCTTCATTACTCTGCGAAGTATGGACGATTCCTCGCATAAGTTCTTATCCTCGCATTCGTGTATGTCGAGATTGATTTGCCCACTTAGTGGCGGATTTATGACTTGCGATTGGTTCTACCACGAATGTTGCGGATGAGGTGATTATGTTGGCAAGGGATTCATTCGACTGGCAAATGCAAGCTCACTCATGTATTCGTATGGAAGCTATGATACCTATTCTTCGGATTACGTGTGGCTCGGACGGTCGGTAGGGACACTATGATGCCAATAGCGATCAACGGAGAGCGCATGCATTCGGGTCACCTATACCCTTAGCGTTGGACCATTGATTTCATGCAAGGGAGTCCTCGACTGATTCGTGACTTTTAGGAACTGGCAGGTTACTGGCCACAGTCACCTGCGTACGCCTCAAATCTAACGCGTACTCTTATTGCCCTGGATGAATCCGGCCCTTGTGCTCTCCTTTGTTTTGACGCCCGTCACCCTGACGACCGTTCTCCTCCCTACGATCACGCCCATCGGCCTCATCATTGCCTGATCGGGCGTGACCCACTAGAAATACAATAAAGGGTAGAGCGCAAACGGACGTTGCGTACCGGGCAAAGACACCACCCTCCCGGCTCCCACGAGCGGTTGGAACGATATGATCAAAGCAAAGAAGTTAGCGGTTAGAACCTCTAACATCTGCGTGCAGTTGACCGAGTCACCGGCGCCGGCCTACACCGTTTCTACCGCACCATGATCATCGCAGTGGCCATCGTGCTGGTGATGTAGATGGCCATCAACAAGATAATCAGTATGATCGCCATGCGGAACAGCTTCGTGCCCGCAACCGTCACCGTGTACGTGATCGCTATCGTGTCCAGAGCAATCATGACCCGAAGTGCAATCGTCTGGATTAGCGTCCGATACCTCAATGGCATGCTCGTCTAAATGATCGCCGTGCGGGTGATGCATATGCCCGTCGTGTAGGTAATCTACGTGATCACCGTGCTTGATTGCTGTATGCCCGCAATCTTCGCCGTGATCGTGGTCAGCGTGATGGTGTGTGTGATGGTCAGACATGATTAGTGGTTTGTCTTATTGGGTTAACTGGACTGGCACAACTGCCTCCGTGCAACAGTCTTGGAGCACGGTGTGTCTAATGTACAAAATTCAATCCATTCACGCAATAGCAAGTTTCAAGATACAAGCAATGCGTGGAGGGCGATAAGAATCCCTGACATTACATTTTCGCAAGGGCTAACAGGTTATCCACGTGATGATCCTCCGTACATCCGGTCAATTGTGTTTCAAGCTGGATAGTCAAATGTGCAATCCCATAGTCATCGCCGATGATTTTGCGTAAACTGCGAAGCATTTCGTCCCGCTTACCACCGTAGTCTGGATCAATCAGGATATGGGCCGTCAAAGCGTCGCTTCCTGGAGACAGGGTCCAGACATGAATATCGTGAATTAGTGCCACGCCTGGAAGTTCCTCTATCGCCCGACACATTTCGTGCACATCAACATGCTTTGGCACTCCCTCCAAGAGTACATGCACAACACGCTTTAGCAGCCCCCACGTACCCCACAAGATCAAGATGCTTAGTATAACGGTCACAACAAGGTCAGCCAATTGCCACCCGAATGCCCAGATCAAGATGCCCGAAATCACGACTCCGACGGAGCCTAAGAGGTCCGCGATCACATGCTGATATGCGCCTTCCACATTTACACTATGACCGATTGATTTGTGCAGAATGACGGCTGCACCCACATTTACCAAAAGCCCAACAAAGCCAACCGCCAACATGAGTCCCCCCTCAATCTCTGGGGGGGAGGACAAGCGCTGATAGGCTTGGTACAAGATTACCGCCACAATTAGCCAGAGTGTGAGCGCATTTGCCAAGGCCGCCAATATCTCAAACCTCTGAAAGCCGTACGTGTGTTTGGCCGTGGCGGTACGCTCTGCATAATACATCGCTACCAGCGCAAGGCCGATGGAAGCAGCATCGGTGAGCATGTGCCCCGCATCCGCGATAAGGGCCAGGCTTCCAGAAATGATGCCCCCGACTACTTCGACAAACATGTAGCCCGTTATGAGAAACAGGGCGTACTTCAAGTGTCGCTTGCTCGCACCCCGCAGGTCGTGTGTGTGGCCTCCTAATCCCCCACCATGGCTGTGATCGTGGCCGCCATGGTCGTGGCTGTGATCGTGGCCGCCATGGTCGTGACTGTGATCGTGACTATGACTGCTTTGGTTCTTCGACATTCAGAGAGTATACGGAAAATAATTAAAGTAAAGGTATCACGGTTAATGCATTGTGTCAATATACTAGCCAGGACTAGTCACCCGACATCAGGCATTCAGCGTGTACGCTGTTTAGTGACACATATGCTTGGCTAATCGCTCGCGCAGCGGCTTGACTACGGGAAAGATACATAAATGAAATAAAGCGTTGGCGGCTCCAACACGTCGTTAGTCGCCCCAAATCGGTGAAGTTCCGAATCCAGTTTTTCGGCTCTTAGCTTTAATGAGTAGGTAACCTGTTTTTGGAATCCCACGGGACAGAGTGTGTATTTAGATTGACTTGCTCAACTAGTCAGAACGAAATTACTTACTTGTCACGGGTTTGCTGGGCCTGGCATCATTGTGTTTTATTCTTGGTTGGAGTGAGAATGGATCATGGTTGGTTCAATGCGTTATTTTGAAGGATCTGTGAGTCGGGTTCGCAAGGAGTTCCCTTGAGTTTGATGCGGTACACGGGTTGCACCAGTCTATCCAGAAGTGCCTCAGCAATCGTGGGATTCGCCATTGATTGATGTTAGTGTTCAACGGGCAATTGGCTGGCGACGGTCGTGGAGCGTTTTTGAATCCGCTCATCCAGCTATTGGAAAAGATCTTCCCGCGGGGTGCATCAGGCTGATCAGTCCAATATCACCGTCACCAGTACGTCCACTTTGTTGAGCTTCTGTACAAGTTTTGGAAATGCCCATCAGCGCGGGCAATCCCCAATGTTTCGAGCAAGCGAGACAATCGGTCATAGCACGCATTAATGCCTTCCAGGCAGACTGTATGGGCCAGCGATACAGCCATTTAGCTTTTGCCCTTGTCTGTGAGACCTGTGATGATCACATTCAGATGACGACGAATCCAGCCGCTAGTAGGCTAATGGCTTGCCAGCACTTCTGCCGTAGCGAATGCCGAGTTTACAGTACTTCCATAGTCTCTGCTTTATGGCAAACCGGAGTGGTGTCTGGACAAACGTACCGAATACGTACGCGCCTATAACGCCGATCTCAGGCAAATGATGGAACCGTTGAATCTCCGGACATTGTTCGCTCAGTTCAACCATGCTCGCATTGGCCTTTTTTCGCAGCTCCCCCGTTGCATCCAGCTGGCCATAGAAGTACGTAATGATTATTTACCGAGCTTTGGTCCAGAACCGATCCAGATAGAGCTCGCAATGCGCCTTGGTGAATACTTCGCTGCCACACACATCGACCATCCCCGCCTGGTGGAATTGCCTCGAATTAAGATGCCGATCTGGCATGATCTTTCCGAACACATAAATGCCGTTGAAATGCAATCTTGAAGTCCGCTCGGCACTCTTGATTTGAGTGAAATACTACAACGAAATCCCGCAGTCGAAGTAGCGTTATCAAGTTTGGATCATATTGGATGAGAGTTTGGCCGACTCGCTGGCGGTGTTTCGGCAATGTGAGCGTGTCTACACCGTCATGGTCCTCCAGAGCGCCAACACAGCAATGCACCTAAGCGTTATAAACATCCGTCGCATCCAGTAGCTAGAGGGGAATACCGAGCTGGAGTTATTCTGTCATAAAAAGGCCCCTGGTCCAAGGCAGATTATGAAATCGGCTATTGCGTTTGTGGACGGGGTTCGACGGCAAACCACTTGTACAGCGACGGCAGCACCAGCAGCGTCAGGATCGTCGAAGTAACCAGGCCGCCCACGACGACAGTCGCGAGCGGACGCTGCACCTCCGAGCCTGTGCCGGTCGAAAACAGCAGTGGGATCAGCCCGAGCGCCGTCGTCAGAGCCGTCATCAGCACCGGCCGCAGGCGCAAGAGAGCACCCTCGACCGACGCCTTGTCCAGCGGCACACCGTTACGTATAAGCTGGTTGAGATAGGTCACGAGCACCATCCCGTTTTCCAAGGCGATGCCGAAGAGCGCGATGAAGCCCACAGACGCAGGCACCGACAGGTTCTGCCCGGTGATGAACAGGGCCACGATGCCCCCGACAAGCGCCAGCGGAATATTGAGCACGATAAGCGTGGCGTTCCCCAGCGAGTTGAAGCTGCTGTAGAGCAAGAGGAAGATGATTAAGAGTGTGATCGGCACAACGAGGAGGAGTCGGCGGTTAGCCTCTTGCTGCAAGCGAAACTGCCCACCCCAAGTCGTGAAGTAGCCCGTTGGCAGATCCACTTCCTGTTGAATGACGCGCTGCGCCTCCTCGACGAACGAGCCGATGTCACGATCCTCGACGTTGAGTTGGATCGTGATGAAACGCTGGTTATTTTCCCGTGTTATCTGACGCGGCCCGACAATTTCATCCACGCTGGCCAGCTCGCCCAGTGGCACGAGGGCACCGTCTGGAGCCGGAATCAGGATGCTCTCGATCGCTCCTGGTGTCGAACGTGATTCCGGTGAGAAACGCGCATAGATGTCGAACCGGCGGATACCCTCGAAGATCTGCCCGGCCGTCGTGCCACCGACGGCCGTCTGGATCGTCCGCTGAACCTCCGCGACATTGATGCCATATCTTGCGATGGCGGCCCGGTCTACGTGGATGCGCAGTTGGGGCATGCCAGTGATCTGGTCAGCCTGTACGTCAGTAGCCCCACGCACACGCCGCACCGCGGTCGCGATCTCGTCCGCCTTACGCTTGAGTTGTCCAAGGTCGTCGCCGAAGAGTTTGATCGCCAGCTCGGCCCGGACACCTTCAAGCAGTTCATCGACGGTCATCTGTATCGGCTGCGTGAAGTTGGTCAAAACACCTGGGATTTCGCCAATCTCTTCGCGGATGGCCTCCAGCAGCCTTTCCTGACTGCGGAAACGCCATTCGTTTTCGGGGGCAAGGCCTAGGTACATCTCGGCGCTGTTGATGGGGTCGGTGTGCGCACCCACCTCGCCGCGCCCGATGCGGCTGACAACGCTCCTTATCTCTGGAACCCGCATTAGACGCCGCTCTGCGCGCAGCGTCGTCTCGGTACTCTCACGCAGGGAGATCGACGGGGCCATCGTTAGACGCAGCACCAGTGTGCCCTCCTGCAGCGTCGGTGTGAACTCCGAGCCGAGGAAGGGAAAGATTACTGCTCCGATGATGAGCAACCCCCCGGCCAGCGCTATGGCCCGGCGGCGCTTCCGCACGAAGAAAACAACGATGGGCTGGTAGGTCCCCGTTAGCCACGCCATAACACGGTCAGCCAGGCTAGGATTGGCTACATTGAAACCGCCGTGTCGCTGCTGGTGACGCATGAGCAGGCTTGAGAGCACTGGAGCGACAAAAAGCGCGAAGAACAGGGAACCAAGCATAGCCAGCGCCACGGTATAGGCCAGCGGGCGAAAGGTTTTGCCCTCGACGCCTTGCAGAGTGAAGAGCGGCAAGAAAACCACGACGATGATTGAGATTGCGAAGACGACGGGGCGCGACACCTCCGCGCAGGCTCGCGCCACCACGCGCATACGGGATTCGCCCGGTATGGCTTCACGCAGCATCCGGTCTACGTTCTCGACCATAACGATGGTACCGTCGACCATCATACCGATCGCGATTGCTAAACCTCCAAGCGACATCAGGTTAGCCGAGATGCCGAACTGGTTCATCCAGATTGCCGCAAACAGTACCGAGAACGGGATGGCGAGAGCCACAACCACGCTCGGCCGGACGCTTCCCAGAAAGGCGAAGAGCACCAGCACCACAAGCAAGATGCCCTGCCATAGTGCGCTGGTCACGGTAGAGACTGCTGCCTCGACGAGTGTCTTCTGCTCGTAGTAAGGCACGATCCGTACTCCCTCCGGCAAGATTTCGTTGATCGCGCGGACCTTCTCCTCCACGTTTCCAATGACGGTCGAGGCATTCGTGCCGAAGAGCTTGATGACCATGCCGGAGACAACTTCTCCCGTGCCATTGCGCGTTTGCACGCCCCGCCTGATCGACCTACCGATCTCGATGCTGGCTAGGTCGCGGAGGTAGACCGGCGTGCCGTCGAAAGTCTTGATGACGATGTTCTCCAGGTCATCTGTCCCCGTGGCCAGCCCTACCGAGCGCACGATGAACTCCTCGTTGTTTTGCTCGATGAACTGTGCGCCGACGTTGAGGTTGTTAGCCTCAATAGTTTCGAGTACCTCGGTGACGGTCACGCCATATTGCAGGAGCGCACCCGGATCAACCACGACATGGAATTGCTTCTCGTGACCGCCAATGCCGAGCACCTCAGTCACCCCTGGAACCGCCTGAAGATTAGACTTGACGATCCAGTCCTGCATCGTCCGCAGTTCTTCGAGCGAGTACTGCCCGGTGGTGTCGTCGAGGTAGTAGAAAAGCACCAGCCCCATGCCCGTCGAGATCGGCCCCATCTCCGGCTCGCCGAGGCCCTCAGGAATTGCATCCCGTGCTTCCTGGAGCCGCTCACCCACAACCTGGCGCGCGAAGTAGATATCGGTGCCGTCCCTAAAGTAGACGTTGACCACAGATAGACCGAAGTTGGACACCGAACGGATCTGCTTGAGGCTCGGCAGTCCATTCATTGCAGTCTCGATGGGATAGGTCACATACTGCTCGATCTCTTCAGGCGCCAGCCCTTCGGTGACCGTAAAGATCTGCACGAGCGAAGGCGACACGTCGGGAAAAGCGTCTACGGGGAGCCTCTGGTAGCTCAGCCAACCGGCCCCCATTACCAGTACAACCAGCGCAAGGACGAGTAGCCGGCTGCGCAGGAAAAAATCGATGAGTCTGTTCATTGCAATGCTTCCGTGCTCTAGTAACTGTGACCGTCGCTAAGTTCACCTTTTTCGAACTCGGCCTTGAGGGCAAAGCCGCCCCGGGCGACGTAGAGCGCGCCTGGCTCAAGGCCCTGTGTGATCTCGGCCTGGGTCTCATTCTCCCTTCCTACCGTGACCGCCTGCGGCGCAAATCCTTCGTCGGTCTGAACGAAAACAACGGTCTGATCGTCCATCGTGATGAGTGCCGAACGGGGCACAATGAGAGGCACTTCAATGTCATCGACGGCAATGGAGCCGTTTACGAAGAGTCCGGGTTTCCAGCGTCCGTCTTCGTTGCCAAGCACGATGCGGGCGATGGCGGTGCGGGTCTCCTCACCGACGATGGGACGGACGTACTGGATCGTACCCCGGTCACGAAGCTGCCCGCTGGTCGTGACGATATCCACTTGTTGTCCTTCACGGACGAGATCCAGGTCGTTTTGAAACACATTCAGGTCCACCCACACCGTGCGCAGGTCGGCGATGGCGAAGGCCTCGGCGTCGGCACTTAGCGCCTCACCCTGGCTGATGTGCTTCTCAATGACCACGCCCGATAGCGACGCCATCAGCTCATAATGCACCAGAGCATGCTCGTCCTGCTCAGGCAAGACTTCGATGTAGGCCTCGGAAAAGCCAAGCGCCAGCAACTTCTGCCGGGCCGAACGCAAGGCGATGCGCACCTCGGCCAGCGCCTGCCTCGCTTCGAGATACTCCTGCTCAGAGGAGATCTTCTTCTGATAGAGGGCTGATTCGCGCTCAAACGTAGCCTCGGCCAGTTCCAATCGCTCCAGTCCAGCCAAGTAGTCGGCCTTGATGTCGGCCAGGTCGCGGCTGTCAAGGACAGCCAGTACCTCGCCGGCACGGACCACATCGCCGACCGACTTGTTGGTCGAGTGCACGAAGCCAGCAATGCGCGGCACGATGTGGGCGAAGCGGTCCTGATTTATCCTGACCTCGCCGGGAAACATCACGGCGACGGTGAGCGTGCCGGGAACCGCCGTTTCAACGTCAATCTCGAACTCTTCAAGTTCGTGGGCGGTGAGGTGAACGAACCCCTCCTCTTCATGTCCATCATCAGCAATTCCGGCGTTGTTTGCTGGCGGGGAGTCACCGGAGCCGCAAGCGGTGAATATCATGGCAGCGACGAGCAGCAGACCAGAGAAAAGGGCGGCTCGCAGCACGCTTGGATATCTATGTAGTCTGTTCATGAGAGTCTATCGGATTAAATGTCAGAAAGGGGGGTGCCGATGAGCCGCTCGACCTCGGCGCGGGCAATGTGGTAGACCGCCAGCGCGTCGATGTACTGGTTGGTCGTCTCGAAAAGCGTGCGCTGTGCATCAAGGAGCATGAGCAGGTCGAACTTGCCCTCCAAATAGCCTTCTTCTGTAGCCGTAAAGGCCTCCTGCGCGGCAGGCAAGACATCCTGCTGCAAGGTGTTGACCTCGGAGTAAGCACTCGCCAGTTGCCCATATGCTTCAGCGAGCATCCGGCGGGCCTTTACTTGCGCGGCCTGCTGCGCCTCCTCGCCTTGGCGGAGGCGGTATTTGGCTTCTCGCACAGTGCCCTGATTGCG
The DNA here is from genome assembly GCA_028875125.1 of Bacteroidota bacterium. GTDB lineage: Bacteria > Bacteroidota > Rhodothermia > Rhodothermales > Bin80 > Bin80. The sequence continues at coordinate 11,108 of JAPPGC010000086.1, forward strand.
GTCGAAGAGGGGCAATGGAATCGAGATCCCTGCTGCCAGCGCCGACTCGTGAAGCTCTCGGACTCGGCGAATGCCGACAATGAAAACAGGATCCGGTATGCCGCGTGCCCTTTCCAAAGCTACGCCTGCCCGGCGCAGGGCCATCTCGTCACGCCAACGGGCCACGTCTGGATTGCGTTCGATGAAGTTGCCAAGCCGCTGAGCGGGCGGCACCGCCTCGACAGCAGCCAGGTCGCCTGTTACCCGCTCAAAAGTCGGGGTGCTGCCGCCCCATGCGGCTGCCAGTCGGGTGCGCTTCGCAGCCAAGTCCCAGGTGGTGCGTTCGTAAGTAAGCCGGGTCGTCGAGAGGACGACCTGTGCGCGACGCTCTTCAAGAGCCGACACCTTGCCGGATTCCACGCGTGCCGCGACGCTCTCATAAAACTGCTGTGCTTGAGCGAGCAGGCTGTCGGCCAGGGTCAGGCGCTCCTGGGCCGCAAGTACGCCAGTGAAGGCCTGCGCCGTCTTGGTGAGCACGTCGAGCCGTACCGTCTCGTAGTCCCAGCCAGCCAGATCGCGTTCGAAGACGGCCACGCGATGGCGGCGGTGGCGGTCGCCGCCGAGTTCAATGAGTTGGCTCAACCCGACTGTAGTTTCAGTCGAATGGAAGCCGCTTAGCGCTCTTGATCCGCCGAAGTCCTCCAGGTCAGTCACGAATTCGGGATTGGGCCGTAATCCGGTCTGGAGTGTGCGCGCCTCGTGAGCGCGGACTTCCCACGCAAAGGCACGCAGATCCGGGTTGTGCAACAAGGCCAGTACTAGTGCTTCACGGAGAGAAAGTACATTGGAAGGAGCCGAATCCTCTGCATGGAGCGTGTCGCGAGTCGTGGGCAATACCGGCGGCTGGTAGGCGGGTAGAGTATTGCCGAGAGGGCGCGACTGCGGCCAGGCGGCGTCACGTGGCGTCGCGCAGCCTGTCAGAAAAAGCAAGAGCATCAGTGCCCACAGCGCCAGAAAGTATGGTTTCATAGGTTTTTTCAAGACCAGTTACAATGAAGGGTATCGCTGCCATACAAGTCGATTTGCATCCACAAAATGGAACAGGTATAAGGTCAACGTTGCTGCTGGATGCTGAACAATGCGACAAAGCAGAGCTGAAGGCTTTTGGATCGGATAAACTGTACATACTATTCCCAATGGAACTAGAATATCCATCCAAGAATTTCCAGCCTGTTTTCCACTGTAATCACACTCATATTTTCGGTGTTGTAGATTTCCATTTTCTTTGATTACACAATTACCATTACCCTTCGCGAATTCTTTTAATAAGCGTTCCTTACTTAAACGCCATTTAGATGGCTGTAGATTTGTGACCCTCCGCCACTCATAGCACAGGTTGGGACGGGCGCCCATATTTTGAGAACTCGAAATACGGGAGCTGTTGTCAAAATAACGTTGGCCCGTTACGTCAACAAGCGGAAATTGAACTAATCGTTCAGATTCAGTCATTGGTCCGTATGCACGCAATCCTGCTGCTATCCTGCATAAAACAAAATTGTATCTGTTGTATTGCCTCACGCTCTGGGGACATGCTGATTTCCTTTAGCCAAGATGGAATGACACTGGCAACAGATTTCATAGCGATATTTTCCCTGTCCAAATATGGCATCCATAACCAGTTTCAATAAATGAATCATGGAGGGATCACAATGTAAGAAAATGAATCCTGTTGACTTGAGCAATCGCTTCATCTCCAGAAGCCGGATAGTCATGTAGATGAGACTTGATTTATCACTATCCGTCATGGCGGCCATGAGCATACGCCGTAGGTAAGAATGAGGTTTTTCGATCATTTCGAGCCATTCAATACCTACATCCAGTAACGTCCAAGTATCCTCAAAGCTGTCCCCCAGCCTTAATGCAGATGGGAGTGGTGTAGTCGGCCTTTCTGTTGAATGGCGGGTCAAGCCAGATCAGATCAACTGTGGCACCGTTCAAGCCACGCACGATGTACAGATTATTATCTGTCCAGATCGTGTTAGAGAGACGATTCCGATTCAGGGGGAGGCAATAAGCGCTCGACCTTTATCACATCAAACACAGGAAGCAATGTTTTGTACCGCTTATGAAGAGAACCATCTTGCTTTGATCCCAGTCGTCCAACCGCAGCAGTACAACCAACATATTCGCGACCTTGAACGTCGCTAGAAATGAAATACGAACCGATGGGGAATTGTAAAATCAATCAAAGTTCAAATGAATTGGTGACCAAGTATTGCTCCAATCCAGCTTTTTTCAATTTGGCCGGTTTTGACTTGCACAAACGGTAGGGAGTCCCCCCGTTTGAGGACTTTTGCAAGAGGATCCAGTGACAGAAGCGAACAAATGGGTCAAAACTATCCTGTTTTTTCGCGGGATGGAAACTGAGTATAAAAAATATTGTATATTTCTCTCACGTTTTCTAAAACAGTCAACCGCAGTCAGAGTAACGATCTGTGGTTATCATAAGTGACGCTCAGCATTCAGTACAAGACAGAGGTTTTTCAATGAAAGGAGTATTTAAGTTGACTATCGGAGCTATGATCACTTTGGCGTTCTTTCAGTCTGCTAATGCGCAGGATTGGGGACGTATTGAAGGTACCGTTTATGTTACCGAGGGCATCATTGCAAATGATGCAACGGTTAGCCTAGTGGGTTTGAACTACGTTCAGCAAGTTGATGAATCTGGACGATATGTGTTTGAAGAGGTCCCCTCCGGTTCTGTGCTTCTACGTGTTACGAGTCCGCGTTGGGGACGGAATTCAATAGCGGTCACAGTTGTGACGGGAGAAACGACGGAAGCAGATATTCAGGTCTTACGTGATGTCCACCTGGAAGAGATTGTTGTTTCGACAAGTCCGGTGGCTCTTGCCCGCTCCGAGCTGGTGAATCCGATAGGGGTTCTGACAGGCCGGGACCTTATTGAATCAAGCGCGCTCAGCCTGGGGGAATCTTTGAAGGAAATGCCGGGAATCTCATCAACATATTTTGGCCCTGCAATCAGCCGACCGATTATTGGTGGGGTTGGAGGTAGCAGGGTGAAGATTCTTCAGCAGGGTGTGGAGACGGGTGATCTCAGTGATCAGGGTGCAGATCATGCCATGAACATTGATGCCTTTGATACTGGGCGGATAGAGATCATTCGCGGACCAAGTGCGCTGCTGTACGGAAGCAACGCAACCGGTGGAGTCATAAACATCATTGATGGTCGGGTTCCGAATGAGCGGCCTGATGGATTCGTTGAAGGAACCGTAATGGGCAGGCTAGGATCAGTAGCTGATGAGAGGGGTGGGGGCGGAAATATTGCTGGGTCGTTCGGGAATATCGTTTGGCGTGCCCGTGCCCTAGTGCGCGAAAGTGGCGATATTGCCACTCCAGAATACATGCAGGAAGAGGATCACGGTGAAGATGAAGATCATGAGGAAGAAGCCCCCGACCCAGAAGAGGAGGAAGATGCTGAAGTGCTTCTGACAAGTATTGAGAACTCCGGGAGTTCGCTGACGAGGGGGTCGTTTGGCTTATCCTGGATTGGTAGACGCGGGTATATTGGAGGTGCCGTCACGGTGCATAACAATGATCATGGTATACCAGGACATGCTCACGAAGAGCACGAGGAGGAGGATGAAGAGCACGAGGAGGATATTGACGAGGATCATGAGGAGGAAGAAGAAGGCGTCGAAGAAGTAACTGCGGAAATGACCTCCAGAACATATGATCTTGAGGGCGCGTACCGTTTTTCTAACGCTGTGCTTCGGGGAATACGCTTCAGAGCCGCGCTCACCGACTATGAAACTGCCGAACTGGAACATGTCGAAGAAGGGGATGAAGAGGGGTTCAGTACTATTTTGGGTAGGGATCAGTTGGAAGGTCGTTTGGAAGTGGATCATGTACTTGCCAGCAATATGATAGGGGTTGCCGGCATACAGATAGCGAACAGTGAACTGACGATTGAGGGGAGTGAAGCTTTCCTGCCAAATGCGCTGTCCACCGGGATCAGTGTATTCGCGCTTGAACGCGTAAACCTCGACGCACTGAGGTTTGAGTTTTCCGGTCGGATGCAGTGGCAGTCGCATGATCCAAGAGACTATTTCACTATGAGAAAGAGGTCCTTCTCGGCTTTAAGTTTGAGTGGAGGCGTGAACTACGAAAGAAGCGAGGACATCAAATTTTCGCTCAGTTGGGCCCGCGCGGCAAAGATGCCGGATGTGACGGAATTGTACGCCCAGGGGTTGCACACCGCAACACGTGCCGTGGAAATAGGCAACGAAAACCTCGAGGTTGAGACAACCAACGGACTAACGCTTGCCAGCCATATCCAGAAAGATCGTTTGGAGGCAACGATCAGCGCCTACACTAATCACGCGAACAATTTTATATATCTTGCGCCGACGGAACGGGAAGAAGAGGGCAATCCGGTTTACCAGATGAATCAAGCCGAGGCCAGCATATCCGGTGTAGAAGTTGATGCAAGGTTTGAATTGCTACACGGGCAAACGTCACACCTGTTGCTGCGTCTGTGGAGTGATTATGTGAGAGGGCGGCTGATTGAAAACGAAGAGGATCTGCCTCGTATGCCCCCCTTGCGTGTGGGAGCAGGGCTACGGTACGATGTCGGCAATTTTGGAGTTGACTTTTCCGTGAAGCATGTGACCGATCAGGAAAAGGTTTTTCCGGGAGAAGAGGAGACCCACGGCTATACCATGGTAAATGCCACTGGGAGATACCGCAGGGTTATAGGCTCCACAGTTCAGGTTTTATCCATCCAGGGCATAAACTTGACAGATGTTCTGGCGCGGGAGCATACGTCGTTTGTGAAGGGCCTGGTGCCATTGCCCGGTCGGGATATCCGGTTGTCCTACACATTTGTGTTCTAGTACAGGATATTGCGACTGACTAGTTCACATCTCAGGATGTTTCGGAACAGCATTACCGGGTGAAGTGAAGGCTGCTGCTCGTGGACGGTTGTTAAGCAGGTGGTGATACGGGATAACTTTGGAGGTGGTGCGCACAACCAGGCCGAATTAAGGGGACGTCATGGATCAAATTCAAGGGTCCATGGGGTCACCGATATGAACGGGTTTTTTTTTAGCGTAGTTGTTCCACTCTGGAATGCCAATGGCAGATGCTGACATACTGAGTCATCCGACATTGTCAACATTTTCTCCATAAACGACTCGTCTAAAAGGTTACAGTTAAGTACATTATGTCTTAGCTTATTTGTCGGTTAGTATCTGCTATTGTTGTGTCAGATCCCCTTTTTGAAGTTCCTCGCAAATTCCGTCATTACTTCAAGGAGCGCGGGCAGAAGCCCTCTGCAAATGAGGTATTGTCAGCCCCAGTGCAGACGAGCGCTGGTTTGGATCCCTATGATCAGCCCCTGACACGTAGAGAGGCTGCGCATCTGTTTCGAAGGATTGCATTTGGGGGCAACACTGCACAGATAGAAGCCGTTGTGGGGCGTTTAGCTCCCGAGGCAGTACATCAGATCGTGCAGGAAGGACTTCAAAGCCCGGCGCCTGCTCCTCCTTCCTGGCATCAGGACTGGCCACCGTGGGGGGAATCAGACCGTGTCAAACAGGCTTATTTTGACAAACAGTTTGGGTGGGCTGAGGAACTTACCGCTGTTTGGCTCAAGCAGATGGTCGAGAATGGCCTACGTGACCGAATGACGCTTTTTTGGCACGATCACTTTGCAACAGAGCGCGCTACATATTTCTACGCCATTCTGGCCCACAAGCACCTCACTACACTGCGCAAATACGCGCTGGGAAACTTCAGGGATTTCGTGGTTGCCGTCGGTATAGATCCCGCGATGCTGATTTACCTGGATGGTAGACTCAGTACGCGGCAGAACCCCAACGAAAATTACGCAAGAGAGCTAGTTGAACTCTTCACCATGGGGCAGTTCGACAAAGACGGCAACCCCAACTACACGCAGGAAGACATTGTAGAACTGTCGCGTGCTTTGACAGGCTATCAGGTGGACTACAGGTATTTCAGGGCGCATTTAACACAGAGTTTGCGGGATGCCACAAAAAAGACCATTTTCGGCAGAACCGAGCGGTTTGACTTTGGAGGGGCGCATCTGGTACTATTTGAGGAACGTGCGCCCCAGATTGCCTACTTCATGGCACGCAAGTTGTACAGGGAATTTGTTTACATAACGCCGCATGAGGCCGTCACTGAGCAACTTGCTCAATGTTTTCTGGACAATAATTTTGAAATCGCTCCGGTACTGGAAGCCTTGTTCTCCAGCCGTCACTTTTATTCAGAGGAGGTGATCGGGGCACAGATAAAGAGCCCGGCCGCAATGTTTGTCGGCATTCTGCGGACTTTCGGGCAGGGGGTTCCTCCACGTTCCGGATTGAACTCCATTCGTTACGGGATGAAGCGTCTGTCCCAGAATATTTTTGATCCGCCCAGCGTCGCCGGTTGGCCTGGGTATCGGAGCTGGATCTCTACCTCCTCGTTACCTGAACGATGGTCACAGCTCAGTAAGCTGTTACAGCCGATCCAGTTCGGGATATTCAACCTGAACGGAGTCAAACTTGCCCGGGAACTTGTAGATGAAAATGATGATATGGCGGTGTTTAAAGTTCCGGTGGCAATCGCCGAACGCCTTTTGGCAGTACCACTTGAGGACATCTCTATTGATGCACCACCCGAATTCGCCGGCGACCTGATCACCCATCCAATTCCAAACGAAATACAGAATGGTCCGGGATATGTTCTGGATCTGACGCGCATTTTTCTACGCGGTTTTCCATGGTACAGCTGGAAGCTTAGTCGGCAGGGGATCGCGTACCAGACCATGGAATATATCAGGTGGATAGCCGGGTTGCCGGAGTATCAGCTCAACTAGGAATCATGGAGTACGGAGTAAGCGAGCGATTTGGAAGCTGTCTGGAGCACGGTTGTGCACATACGGATGAGCACAGTCTGTGGTCACGAAGAAATTTCCTGACCAGCCTGGGACAGGCCATTGGCTCCTCAATAGTGCTGGGTTCCACGACCATCAATGCATTGGCAAGATCTCCCGTGCTGGATATGCTCCATCGTCACGATTCCGAGCGGATACTGGTACTACTGCAGCTTGGGGGTGGGAATGATGGTTTGAATACGATTATTCCAGTTGAGGATGGTTATTATTATCGTGCGCGTCCGACGCTTTCTATTCCAAAACGGGCGGCCCTGCCTTTGACGGATACGCTGGGACTGCATCCTGCGCTGAAAACATTGCGCGGGTGCTACGATAATGGACAAATGGCCATTATCCAGGGAGTCGGATACAAGAATTCAAGCTTATCACACTTTGACGGCACTGATAACTGGATGTCGGGCATGACATCGGTCGGGCATGATTTTTCCGGATGGGTAGGGCGAAAGCTGGAGTTCAGTCCCCCCGACTTCGAAGCAAAACCACGCGAGTATCCTCTGGCTGTGCAGGTAGGCGGGATTTCCTCGCGCCTGTTTGACGGACGTGAGCACGGCATGGGAATGACCATGGCAAATGTGGAAGTATTTCGGAGGCTCGTGCGCACAGGTCGGTTGTTTGACGAAAAATCTGCTCCTGATAATGCTTACGGCAATGAGGTTGCTTTCGTGCGCCGTATTGCCAATGACACATTCACTTACGGCCGGGCCGTCCAGGAAGCCGCTGGCAGGGCGGGCAACGCTAATTCGTATCCATGGGTTGTACCCGCTTACCTTACCGACAGGCTTTCCATAGTCGCCCGTCTCATCAAAGGCAGGCTTGGGGCACGGGTCTATCATGTTGGCTTGGGTGGATTCAATACACACGGCTCGCAAGGTAGTGTGTATGGACGTCACGCAACGCTGCTTAGAGCCATGGCAGAGACGGTGAATGCTTTTCTGAATGACCTGGGTGAGCTCAGCAAGGAGGTACTGGTCATGACTTTTTCGGAATTCGGCAGACGGGTCAACGAGAACGGCTCGGACGGGACTGATCATGGTACCGCAGCCCCGTTGTTCCTGTTTGGTCCAGGCGTTAAAGGTGGGATTCTGGGCGATGTGCCCTCACTCCGTGACCTGGATGCTCATGGCAACCTTAAGTATGGAATTGATTTTCGTGCTGTTTACTCAACGGTGCTACAACACTGGTTCGGATTCACAGGACCTGCCAGCGCGCAGGTCCTAGGTGAATCATTTGATCCGCTGGATATTATTGCCAATCCATCGGATCCGACCTATACTGGTGCTGAATCGGCAGCTGAAGTTCCCGATTCCTTTGTACTACATCAGAACTATCCCAATCCTTTCAACCCAGCGACGACTATTGAGTACAGAATTGGAGTAAACAGCAGGGTTACGCTTGACGTTTTTGATTTAACGGGCCGACGGATAGAGACATTGGTGGACCGTACGCAGCCGCCCGGGCAGTACTCTGTTCAATTTGATGCTGCCGGTCTTCCAAGTGCGACCTATCTGTATCAGTTGCGTGTGGGTACTCAGGTAGCCTCGCGCAGAATGGTCCTGCTCAGATAGGAGGTGCGCCAGGCGATATATCCTGTGGTGGCCAGACCGAGGTATAGTACGTAGAGCAGAAGTGTGAGATAGAGCTCAGCGGCGAAAAAGAGACCAACATAGATCGCATCAGTAACAATCCAGACGAGCCAGCTCTCGAGAATCTTGCGGGCAGCCATCCAGCTTGCAATCACGCTGAGCGTGGTCGTCAGGCCTTCTGTTAGCGGGTAGGGCGATCCGGTCAGGTATTTGAGCAGCAGTGCAAATCCTGCGGTTCCCGTCAGGGTCAATGCTAGAAGTACGATACCAACGACGGGACGGAGTCGAGTGACTAGCAATGTTCCGCCCCCGGGCCCACCTGTTAGCCAGGAACGCCATCCATAGATGGATATGCCAACAAATAGCCCTTGGAGGAGCATAGTTGTGTAGAGACGGTCCTCAAAGAATACAAAGGCAAAAAGCAGACTGCTGATGATGGCAACCGGCCAGGTCCAGATGTTTTGGCGAACATTAAACCACACGCACAGGACGCCCGTAAGTACAGCGACGCCTTCCAGAAACCGCTCTTCAAGGATTTCCAGGAGTATGTTCACCAGATCTGAATAACATAAGCCGCTCCCGCATCCGTGCTGCCTGCTGCACCAAGGAGAGCAGTCTGATTGTAGAGATCAATAGAGTTGCCGAAAGCTGCTTCCCCAATATCTATGATTCCCTGATAGTGCCACTGTCCACTGCTGCGGGCAAATATGTAGACCACGCGATCGACATTGAAATTCAAACGGAGTTGCTCGTCGTAGCCAACAACAAGGGCCCGGTCCCCATACAGTGCTACTTCCGTACCGAAAGCCCCTTTCCGGTACGGTGTAGGGGGTTCCAGTGTAGCAGTTTTCAGCCAAGCTCCGGTTGAATCTCGTGCGAATAAAGTAGCCTGCCCGGACTCGTTTCGTCCTGCAGTGGTCTGTCCAACCAGCAGCTCATCGCCGTGCATGTCGAGTGAGATGAAAAAACCTTCAATTCCTCCCAGCCGAGCAACCTCTGACCAGGATCCCTCCCGGTCAGATTCAAATAGATAAACTGAGCCTGCACTCCGACTGAAGTAGGCACTTCCTGCGACCGCCAGGCGGTCAAAGTGGAGAGCAGCATTACCGCCAAAAATTCCGGTCGACACGTCGTCGCTGCCAGTCACTCTATGCTTCAGTAACCAAGTGCCATTGACTTTTTCGTAGATGTAGGCAGTGCCGTGCATTTGATTACCGAGTGTTGCGTCACCGGCAGTTGTAAAGAGTATTCGATCGTCATGAACGGCAACGGCGGCACCTGCCGGTCCCTCCCGGTTATGGCCGGCACTGGTTAGGCGTCCGGTCTGGGCCCAGGTGCCTGAACCGTTCCGCTCAAACACATAGATCGCACTCAAACGCTCGGCAGCGAAATATTCCTGGCTGCCCGCCACAAGGGCCACATCGCCATCAAGAGCAACTTTTCGACCAAAAGCGAAGCCTTCCTCACAATCCGAGGGAACAAGCCGTGCTTTTTCATGCCAGTATCCGGTAGAATCCGCCAATTCAAAGATATAGGCCGCTCCTGCACCTGCTCCACAGGATGCTTCCCCACTTGCCCCAACGATCGCGCGGGATCCGTCCAGCGCTACTGAAGTTCCGAAATAGTTGCCACTGGTTGTGTCTGCGTGAGGCAGCCGTGTGATCTGGGCCTGCACACAGAATGTGCAGACCAATCCCCCCACGAGTATTGCTCCGAATTTCAGAAGACATCCATGTGTGAAATACTTCATTTCAATGATTGGCTACTCACGTACTATGATCTCCTAACGACTCCACCAGTGCCTCCCAGCGTGCATACAGATCATCCAGCTCTTTTTGGATAGATGCGTAGTTTGCACTTGCCTCCTTTGAACGCACCGGATTCGAGTAGACGTTCGGATCGGCCAGCGCTTTTTCTGCTGTACGCATTCGCGTCTCAGCTTCTGCAATCGCCGCTTCGGCTTCATCGCAGAGCCACTGTTTTTGGTGAGGGGTCAGCTCATCCGTGGCAGATTGTCCGTTCATCTGTGCCTGGCGGTAAGCCCGATTGCGGGCCTCGGCTTCGCGCCGCTTTTCCTCCTTGGTTTTGGGTCCGCCGGATCGCGTGCGGGTTTTGCGGGTTGGCCTTTTTTGAGTTGGGTGCTCTTGCCCAATTCGACTGAGGGATCCATGGGTAAGTGCCCATCGATACTCCGAATAAGTACCCTCGTATATGCGTACCCCCTGATCTCCAATATGCCAGATTACGTTGGCAACATGGTCAAGAAAATGTCGATCGTGACTCACAACTACAAAGGTTCCGCTGTACTGTCGAAGCGCTTCAATCAACACCTTGATGGACTGGATGTCAAGATGATTGGTCGGCTCGTCCAGAATTAGAAAGTTGGCAGGATTGACGAGTGTTCTGGCGAGTGCGAGACGGCTCTTTTCTCCCCCCGAAAGGGCCTGGACAGGCTTGAATACATCATCGCCTGTAAACAGAAACGCCCCGAGAAGTGTGCGCAAGTAAACCTCTTCGCGCCCAACGGCTTCCCGGTCGAGTGATTCAAGTACCGTATCGGTCCCAATCAGGGAATCTGCCTGATGCTGGGCAAAGAATCGGGTATCTACGTTATGGCCTTCCTTGCGTGATCCTTCAATAGTCTCGTTTCCAAAGAGAATGCGCGCCAGGGTTGATTTACCTGCGCCGTTTTTGCCGATTAGTGCGATTTTTTGTCCACGGGTGATTTCGAGGGGTCCAGCTTTGTCAAAAACGCACACGTCCTGCTCTTCAGTACCTGAATAGCTTTTTGAGAATTCGCTTATAGACAGGACTGTACGCCCAGACCGGTTTGGCGACGGGAACCGTATTCGAATCTGGGCATCTGGTGAGTCAGGTGGCTGTAGACGCTCAAGTTTTTCGAGATGTTTTATTCGGCTCTGGACCTGGCGCGCTTTTGATGCTTTGTACCGGAAACGTGCGATGAAGCGCTCGGCCTGGAGGATTTCGCGTTGTTGATTTTCGTAAGCGGCCTGTTCAAGGATACGCCGCTTTTCCCGCTCAACCAGGAAGTAATCATAGTTCCCGGCATATTCTACTATGCGGCCGCGATACAGGTGTGCGACAGTGTTGATCATCCTGTTGAGGAAGTACCTGTCGTGCGACACCAGAACAACTGTGCCCGCATAATTGCTAAGGTATTGTTCCAGCCAGTCTATGCTGAGAATATCAAGGTGATTGGTGGGCTCATCAAGAAGTAACACATCTGGCTTCTGGAGCAGGATACGCGCCAGTGATACCCGCATTCGATAACCCCCGGAGAGGGTGTCTACAGGTCGTGTCAGGTCATCGGTTGCGAAGCCTAACCCTTCCAGAACCGTTTCTGCCCGTGCCTGTGCAGAATGTGCCTCCTGAATAGCCAGACGTTCGTGGATGGCTTCAAGCTTCCGCAGAATTTTTGCCTGGTCTGCGCCGGGAAGATCCAGTGCCTGGGTGAGCGACTCTTCACGATCTTGGAGCGCCTCAATAGCCTCAAAGGCGGTTAGTGTTTCCTCGATCACAGATCGCCCGGAGGTAATTTCCTGTACATCCTGAGCCAGGTAACCAACCGACCCAGCTCGGGCCACCTCGCCGTTATCGGGCTCGATGTATCCCCCTACAACACGCAGGAGAGTTGTTTTCCCTGCGCCATTGGGACCGATCAAACCGATGCGCTTGCCATCCTTAAGGGTCCATGTCAGCCCGTCAAGTATTTGGTTTCCCCCAAGTGCAACGTCAAGTCCCTGTAGCTGAATCAAGGTACCGAATCAGTATGCGTTACGATTAACAAATCCCTTCCAGACGGTCAAGATCATGATTTTTATATCCAGGTACAAGGACCAGTTCTGAATATAATAGAGATCATGTTGAATACGTTTTTCCAAGGATGTATTCCCACGCCACCCGTTGACTTGCGCCCAGCCGGTGATCCCTGCCTTCATCTTGTGTCGCAGCATATAGCGCGGAATACGGTTCTTGAAATCCTCAATAAACACGGGTCGTTCCGGTCTCGGCCCGACGACGGACATATCTCCTTTCAGCACGTTGATGAACTGCGGCAGTTCATCAAGGGAGGTACGCCGGAGAATCCGACCGATATGGGTTGCCCGATTTTCACCTTTTTTGGCCCAGACCGCTCCGGACTCTTTCTCCGCAGTTACTGGCATGGAGCGAAACTTCAGCATGTTGAAACACAACCCATTGAGCCCCATGCGTTCTTGTTTGTAGAGCACGGGCCCCTTTGAAGAGAGGAGCACCAACACGGCGATTGTGAGCAGGAGCGGTGAAAGAATGATCAGCGCCAGCAGAGAAAACACAACATCAAGGCATCTTTTGACGAACCTCCGAAAGTCTATAGGTGCTTCATCAATAATGTGCAGTACAGGGAGGCCATCGACGTCGGTAATGCGGCTGTTGATGATATCATGTTGCAGCAGGTCCGGTACCAGGCAAACATGCACAAGGCGTGTGGAGAGTGAGCTAAGTAGTGTTTCGATCTTACCGACTGCGTGGAGGGGCAGGGCGATATAAACGTAATGGATTGGGTTTTCTGCCGCATCCAGTAGCGGCAGCACATCATCCACTTTCCCCAAAACGTCCGGTTCGTCGGCTTTGTGATCATCCAGGAAGCCGATCACCTGGAATCCCATCCACGGATAAAGCTCAAAGGATTTGGCGAGTCGTCTTCCGGCAGTTCCGGCTCCGACAATAAGAACGCGCCGCAGGTGACGCCCGCGTCGCCGTGCGCTCCGTACGAAAAAATATATAGAAAGCCGCAGCGTAACCATAGAGATGGGGGTCAGTGCGGCAAAGAGTAGAATCGTCAGGCGCGAAACGTTAAAGTCACGATAGAATGACAGGAAAGCCAGCGTGATGATCAGTGCTAGCCCGACAGATTTAGCCACACTTCGTATCAGTGTGGTCCAGCGCTGAGCGCGATTCGGCACATAGAGGCCCGAAGCCCAGAAAGTGAGCGCTGCAGAAATCAGAATCCATGGCAAGAATATCAGATATCGACTCAACGGATGCCACTCGGGAAGCGGAACAGGCCAGCTGACGAGGATTTCGAACCGGAGATAGTAGGCAACTATCCAGGCACAGCCGACGAGCAGCATATCCATGAAGAATAGCAGTTGTTGGTAGAATCGGCTCTGCTCCTGCAGCATGGTGATTACCTATATCCAGAATGGTTGTACCTGATGAGGGGAAACAGGGTTTATTCCGATGGCTTAAGAAGCTGCATCGCGGTGTGCAGCAGCACATTTGCCCCTTCAACGCAGGCCTCCCACGGTGTGTACTCACGGAACGAGTGACTGAATCCGCCTGCCGATGGAACGAAAATCAAGCCGGCTGGGCAGAGGGTTGCCATTGACTGGGCATCATGTCCGGCCAGTGAGGGCAGGCGCCGGCTGGACAATCCGAGCAGGTCGACAGATGATTCAAAGTGCTCCACAATAGTGGGCGCCATTTTACGTTCAGCAACGGATTCAAGGTGCTGGAAATCAACCTTCAGTCCAAACTTTGCAGATGTGTTCAGGGAGGTTTCCCGCAGGGCCTGTTCCAGCGCACCTGCGCGAGTAGGATCCTCGCTGCGCAGCTCCATGAATACGGTCACTCGATTCGCTACAATGTTGAAGGCACCTGGTGAAAAGTCCATACGCCCCACTGTGGCAACACAATCGGGGTAATTGTCCATCACTGTTTTCTGGACCATGAGGCAGAACTCGGCTGCCCCGAGCGCTGCGTCGCGGCGTTTGTTCATGGGCGTCGTACCAGCATGATTGCTTTGCCCCAGGAACGTAATCAGGAACATGTGAATGCCGACCATGCCGGTCACTACACCGATATCGGTCTCGCTACGCTCCAGACGTGTTCCTTGCTCTATATGCAATTCCAGGTAAGCTTGCAGGCTATCCGCCGGTCGGGCAGCATCTAATAGGCCGCTGATTGACAGTCCGGCCCTCTCTAATGCTTGTTGAAAAGCTTCTGGATCTCCCCTTGGGTTGGTCAAATCCTTCTGGGTCAGTTGTCCTGACATGGCGCGGCTTCCAAGAAGTGAAACCCATGTTCCCTCCTCGTCCGTGAAATCGATGACCTCGACGGGCATTTCTGAATCTGCTCCATTATCACGCATGACCTGCAATACTTCAAATGCTGCTGCGACGCCCAGTGCACCATCAAATCGTCCGCCATTCGCAACGGAGTCAAGATGGGAGCCCAACAACAGCACAGGTTTTCCGGTCTCGGGCAGAGTATGACACGCAGAAAGGTTGCCTGCAGTGTCTTCACGGACCGAAAAGCCCCGCTCCTGGATCATATTGCGGAACGTTGCCCGTGCAGCCAAATGTGCCTCACTCAATGCGGGTCTGTTCAGGCCGCCCTCCGGCGTCGCACCATCCCGTGTAAGCCGTGAGAAATCCTCCAGAAATCGCTTCTCGTTGATGCGTATGGTTTCTCTCGAGGTTGTCATTACTGTAACTGTTCACGGTGCGAAGATCCTGTCTCAGGCCGAAAGCATACACTATGTAGAATGCGTGCTGTACCGGCCCTCGTAAGAGTGACGCAGTGGTTTACGCGTCTATAGCCATATGTTCAGCAATGATTAGGCTGTTCTCCTGTCTAGGACACATTGAGCGCTATGTCTATCGCACGAACTGAGTGTGTGAGTGCACCGCAGGAGAGATAGTCTACGCCCGTTGTTGCAATGATGGGAGCTGTTTTCAGTGTAATGCCTCCTGTTGCCTCGGTTTTTATTCGGCCGTCAATATAGTCTACGGCCTGTTTTAACCGTGAGCAGTCTATTGTGCCATCGCTTTTGTGTACTGTCATATTATCTAGCAGAAGTACATCAATCAGTTCGGCAACTGTGATGGCCTCCTCAACCTCTGCCATTGTACGGGCTTCCACGTCAATCAGGCAATGGGGTAGTTTCTCTGCGGCGCAGCGCACAGATGCTGCAAGGCCTCCAACGGCCTCAATGTGGTTGTCTTTGATCATTACTAGGTCGTATAGGCCTATGCGATGATTAACTCCTCCACCCAGCATAACCGCCCATTTGTCCAGCAGTCGTAACCCAGGGGCTGTTTTGCGCGTGTCACGAACAAGCGGCTTGCTTCCCGGGATGCTTTCTATCATGGATGCGGTTGCGGTGGCAATCCCACTCATTCGCTGCAAGAGGTTCAGGGCTAGACGCTCAGCCGTAAGTATAGACCGTAGGGGACCTGCGACCGTACCGATTACCGACTCTTCCCATACGTGGTTACCATCTTCGAGAACCCAGTTACACTTCACCGTTGGATCAACCAGATTGAACGTGTACTGGGTTGCCACCAGGCCGGCAACCACGGCGTTCTCTCGCATGACCAGAATTCCCCTGCCTTGGTGATGTTCTGGTATTAGTGCGTTTGAGGTGATATCACCTTCGCCGACATCTTCCGCCAAAGCATTCTGGAGAATGCATGTCAGGCTTTTTGGCGACAAATAGCCAGGGAGTGGTTCGCGGGCAGGCATGAAGGCACTATGTCGCCACGTCAAACTTGCCCATCTGGTCGAACCGCTTTAGGCGTTGATTCAGCAGGTCTTCCGTGGACAATTCATTCAGTTCCTGCAGTGCCTCGCAAATGGCCTGGCCAACATACTTGTACGTCGTTTCCGGATCGGAATGTGCACCGCCCAGAGGTTCTTTCACAATTTGATCAACAATACCTACATCAACGAGATCAGGTGCGGTGAGCTTTAAAGCACGCGCGGCCTCTTCCTTATAGTCCCACGATCTCCATAATATGGCTGAGCAGCTTTCCGGGGAGATCACCGAGTACCAGGCGTTTTCCAGCATAAGCATACGATCACCAACTCCGATGCCCAGTGCGCCACCTGAAGCTCCTTCTCCGATAACGACGATGACAATCGGGACTTCAAGGCGTGCCATGACAAACAGATTGCGGGCAATCGCTTCTGCCTGTCCACGCTCTTCTGCATCCATACCAGGATAGGCGCCCGGGGTATCCAACAGGCAGACAATCGGTTTGCCAAACTTTTCTGCAAGTTGCATATGTCGCCGTGCTTTCCGGTATCCCTCTGGATTGGGCATACCGAATCGGCGAAAGCGGCGTGCTTTGGTGTCACGCCCCTTTTGATGTCCGACTACAAGTATGGTGTGATCCTGGTAGTCGAATTGCTCGCCGCGCAGCGTAGCAAAGCCGCTAACAATTGCCGGATCGTCCCCAAAGCATCGGTCTCCGTGCAATTCCATGAACCCCTCAGTGAGCGCCGAGATGTAATCTTTGGTGTAGGGTCTCAGGGGATGTCTGGCAATCTGAACACGTTGCCAGCGGGTCAGGTTGCCGTAGACGGAAGCGCGCAGCTCCTGGATACGCGTTGCGAGAGCGTCAATTTCGTCAGAGAGATCAGCCTCGCTCGTTTCGATGGCCCGCATTTCGTCAAGCTTTTGCTCAAGCTCAACGATGGGTTTCTCGAAGTCCAGCAGAAACTTATTGGATTTATTAGGCATCCTTGGCTCTGGAGTGGTCGGAATCAACAAGTACAAGGGGCGACTGTTCCTAAGCCGGTGCCCGCAGGGCGCGTATGGCTATGAACCAATCCAGTACGGCGGACTGATTCCGTACATAGTACCAGTATGCCTGTTCAGTTTCCTCAGTCGGGCGTCTGATATTTGGTCCGAGCATTTCGCTTACTGCAAATACCCCGGGTTGCAACTGCCATTCGGCAGGAGGGATAAACCCGCTTCCCTCATGGAATCCGATTAGGGGGCGCTGTCCTCGCAGAACCGCACGCCACTGCCTGGTTCGTTCGCTCCTTCGCATCCACCGGGAGCGCGGGCCGGCCATCCTGGCAGCCAGCCAAACAACCGGATGAATGATTGCTCCAGCCAAAGCAGCCATGATGTCAGACACCCGGCGCGCAGCACGTGAGCGCAAGGCTCCGATCACTTCTTCGGCCTCAAGCAGGGGTGGTTTACCCAGTTTTTCAATGGACGTTTTGCCGATCATGTGGTCCTGCCCGGCATCAACGATATGCGTTTGCACGGGTAGTCCGGCAAGCTGCTGCATTAGTGCAAATATTTTCTTGTTCGTCAGACTCGCGGACGCAAAAATTATGGACTCAATATTATGTACGCGTACAATGTCACGCAACTGATCGTAATCACCAAAATGGGGCAGCGTGGATGACACGTTGGGTGTACCGTTTTGTGTTGCAATCCCGACTAGCGTGTACTGTGGCATCTGTTGTACAGCTTGAAGGTCAGCATCGGAAAGGTTGCCTGCGATGAGCGTTCGGCGGTGCAGGCGCTGGCGGGTTCTGGGTATCAGGCGAACCGCAGACAGTATCAGCATGCAGGCTGGCAGACAGGCGATCACAACCGCACGGGAGAATGCTATCTGTTTTACAAAGAATGATAGTGCAGCCAGCGCGGTGACTGCGGTTACCAGTCCCAAGAATACAAGTCCCAGATATGGCTTGCGTGCCCGGTACCCGCCCGAAGCAGCGATCACACCAGTAGTAATCAGGGCGAACAGCGGGGACAGGCCCCAATAGAAGAGTGACATGAATTGCGTTCCGGTCTGGACGGACCGAAACAACCCCAACGCAGCTACCACCCCAACGCATAACACCCAGTCGCGCACAGCTGTATGGCGCAGCGTGTTTCCGAGCGCCGTTATCAGCCCACGTACAACGACGGCTAGATGTAATACCCATAGGAAGGCTTTAGGATAATCCTCGCTCAAATGCTTTCTGGCAAAGCGAGCCATCGCGCCGTGGAAGAGGCGTACATACCTGAGATCACCTTTTTTTGTACTCTCACCTTTGTAGTGAATGATCTGGGTTTCCGGTGTGTAATAAATCGCCCAGCCAGCTTTCTGGATCCGGTAACACAGATCCAGGTCTTCGCCGTACATGAAGAATTTCTCATCAAACAGTCCGGCGCCTCCTGGGCCGGTCTCGTTATTGGCCGGTCCCGTAAGTGCAGTGCTTCGCACAAACATGCAAGAACCGCTTAACGCGTCAACTTTTGCCACTTCATTTTCAGGCAGGAATGTAAGGTTATAGCGACCAAAAGTCTTGCTCCGCGGAAATATTCGACTGAGTCCGATCATGCGGTAGAACGCAATTTCGGGGGTAGGGAATGATCGGCGACTCTCTAGGGCAAAGGTCCCGTCGGGGTTAAGGATACGGCATCCCATAGCCCCGGCATCTGGATGGGTATCCATAAATTTCGTAAGCACGCCTATCGTGTCTTCCTCAACAATTGTGTCCGGGTTCAGGATGAACAGATATTTCCCGCCTGCTATGCGTATCCCCTGATTGTTAGCGGCAGAAAACCCTACGTTCGAGCGGTTGGCAATGATCACGACTTCTGGAAACTCCTCACGCAACATACCGACTGATCCATCTACCGAGTTATTGTCAATCACAATTATTTCGGCAGGAATGCCGGCCAATGATCGTTTGACGCTACGGAGGGCCTGGCGAAGGAGGTCCCTCACGTTATAATTAACGATGATCACCGATACCTTCAGAGGTTTGCTGGACGCGCCAGTGCCTGCTGCCGGTGAAAATGGCTGGTTACCGGTCATACCTCGAGAACCCATTCAACACAATTTTGCTCCATGAGCAACAGTTCAATGCCGCGTTGTTTCCGTATATCCTGTTGATCGTGTACAGTGCGTCGGTTGTTCGGTCCGTTCGGACAATAAGGAGCAGTATGGAGGGCAAAGCACGAAGCCGCAGATACAAGTATTGATTATCAATGTCCGTTTTGCAGTGAGCGGCAAACCGCACCGATTCACTACCCAATGTGATCGGCCATAGGGTTTCGATTGATATGGGTATTACCCGATTCATTAAAACCCTGCGCAATTATCTGCTGTGATGGCGGGTAATTGCGCACGGAACAGAATTTGCTCTTGGAATCCCGTAATCTGTTGCGCCGTAGGGAATCGCACCGCAACCAGTCTCTTGAATGGATTGCGTTAACATACAATTGAAACAACAGACATGACTCAATTTTCTGTGTTTATGCGAAAAAGGGATCAGGCTACACTGGGCGCGCTGTGGCTCCTCTTATTAACGACTGGATGCAATTCAGGTACTGAATACGTGACCCTAGAAGGGCTTGCAATTCCCATACCACTCCAAGCCAGCGTTGAGCGGGAGTGGCGGGAGTTCTCTCTACGGCAGCTCTATGAAGTGCCCCGTGAGTCTGGCATCGAGTTGTATGCGCCGGGGCCATTCACGATAGGATCAGATGGGGCCCTGCATTACATGGATATCGTAGACATGAAAATCAAGCATTTTGATGCTGATGGGTATTTCAAGCAGTCATTTGGGGGGCCTGGAGAAGGACCAGGGGAATTCAGATTTTTTACGGAGATTGACATCTTGGGGGATTCCGTTCTGACTGTCATGGATCCCAACCGCCGGGCCATCTCATTTTTTGCGGTAGACAGTTCGACGTTCCTCTACCGCATACCGAACATACATGCTCACAAATACAAGACCACACGGGGTGGTCGGGCCTATTGGATTGACTTGGGGGGTGATTCCTTGCTTGGAACTGGTGTCGGGGGGCATAATGCTCGCTTTTTTGGAACCATGATAAAGGGGCAAACTGCGGCACACGTATTACTTACGGATGGACATATAGCCCCATATCAGGAGGACATTGTTTACGTCTCCTCACGGTATCCGATACTTGTGCGGTATGATTCCATTGGAACCGTGATTTACGCGCGTGCCACTCCGGATTTCGAGACGGCAGAACTGCCCAGTTTGGAAAGGTTCAACACGAGCACCGGAATCGCCACAGGTGTGCAAGGCCGATCACTCAATGGACATAGCGAGATATACGGTGAAAAGTTGGTTATATCAGCTAACGTGTCAGCGTCGGAAAAGGCTTTTGACGTTTACGACGCGGCCACAGGAGATTATGAATATTCGGTCTCTATGCCTAGGGGGCGCAACTACTTTGCATCGTACGATCCCATGCGCAAACGCGTTTGGCAGGTCCGGGACACGACCGTAGCAGTATATGCCGTAGACCCCTAAGCATTGCATTGGAAAATGCGCATGTGGGACACTCAAGACCAAGAGCCCGCCCTCTCAATTAATGTTTCGTGTGTGACTCGAAAAGAGGCTGGAGGATTGGGAGGCGCAGATTCAGTGACACCTCAGATGTGTGGTGTTTTCCGGCCCAGCGTCAAGGCCACCCCCGTTAAGCCTGCAAGCTCTTGCACAAATTGAAGACATTGCTAACTCTGTGCAATTTCCAGTCAGTGCATATGCAAAGGAGTCGGTTTCTATACGCCACGGTGCGTAGTATGGCTATTGGTTGAGGTCATATAGCCCCATCGAAAGCAGGGCTGTGATCCACGTGAGGTGGTCCAAGTGAAGCGGCACAGGCGCACTGTGCAGCGCAAGGACCTGGATGCACTACGTGGTTCACTGCACCGATTCGATGCAGTGCGAGGGACCACCGTAGCGACTTCCCGCTTTACGAAGGGAACAATGAAAGCGGCGTTTTCCCGAAGTACTGCGCCGATTACTCTCATCGATGGAGACAAGCTTGTCGACCTGCTGATCGAGGACGGAATCGGCATCCGCAAGCGTACGATGGAGATTCTCTCTATCGATCTCGATGATCTATCGCAGGTAGAGGATTTGGAGGGAGACTAGCTGAACTAGAACGTTCGCACTGCCACGATAGTGGCTATTGGGGATTATATGTCACAGTCAAGGTCATTATTGATCCATATCATCGTCTTCGACCTTGCACTGTGTATGCCACGCGTCGTATGCCAACAAACATTTAATGAATAGATCATATTGTTCTTTGCTATCGCAGGTGGACCGCCTACCATCCCATACCTTGGGTTCATAGATTTCTTTAAACTTTTGCAACTCGATTGCCTGTATAACAGATCTTATAGTAGGACTATCCCGGCTGGTTGAGCTACATTAGCATGCGTTCA